>NZ_JAUBRI010000063.1:0-41142 GCF_036701795.1 Microcoleus sp. N9_A1 | reverse complement strand
TGTTAGCTGAAGTTGGTCAGATTGAAGATTACAAAAATGCTCGTCAACTGGCAGAGAGATGCAGGTTTGACTCCCTGGGAGCGTAGTTCAGGAACTTCTGTGCGTGGCAAAACTCGGAGAGTCTTGTACAGGAAATGTCCGACTGCGAAAGGCATTGTATATGCCTGCCGTGGTGGCGATGCGTTGTAATCCTTTGCTCACAGCCGTGAGTGAGCGATTATTGGGTCGTGGCTGGCGTCAAAATGCAGGTGATTGGTGCTCTGATGAGGAAGTTGGTGCATTTGGCTTTTGGGATTTTAAAGTCCCAAAAGCCTTTCGATCCAACTTATTTGCTCGCTACCCCTTGACAGATCAAGACAGTATCTACGATATTTGGCTAATTAGGAAATTTGGATTGATTTTGATGTGGATTTGATATTATTTGTGGGGTGGGGCGGGTTTATTTAAATTGTTGGTTGGTGTTCGATATCGATAAAATTGATTTCTTCACAAACCAATTCAGCAATTTTTTTCGCCGCCCCTGATTCTCCTCGAACCGCACGCAAACGATCGCCCATTTGTGCTAATTTTTCAGGATGGATCAAATAGTCGATCGCCAATTGGGCTACAACATCCGGTTCCAGCTTACCAATCAACTCCGGCACAATCTCCTCGCCCGCCCAGATATTCGGCCAAGCATAAAGCTTTCCCTTCCCCAATTGCAAGATTAGCCAATTAATCCCAGTTGCAAAAACAGAACCAACTAACGGCAAATTTGCCAGCAATCCCGGCAAACCATCCCAAGCCTTCATCGCATCCAACTGCTGCGTCGGAATCAACACAATCATCGGTACAGCTAAGGAACCCAATTCCGCAGTATTCGCCCCCACAGTAGTCAAACACAGGCTGCATTCTGATAGCAAATCGTAAGCGGGTGTCTGCGTCCAAAGTTCGACTTGCAAGTTATTTGCTGTCTGCAAAAACGGCGGTTCTGTTAAATGTAGTTCCGCGCTAGCGTTGTCAAATAAATGCAGGCAAGGATTTTGTTTTGGGTCGGCAAAACGTGCTATAGTTTGCACGTCTATGGTAGGCGCAACCGGAATTACAAAGCGAGTTTCAGGGCGGATGCGATGGATCGATTGGGCGATCGCCAAACATAACGGTACACCTAATGCTAATTTGGCGGCTTTAGAACCGGGCAACAATCCAATTAATTCTATTTTCCGTAGGGGCGCTGCCCCATCTTTGGCGTCCGATTTTCGATTACCTACTTCCGCAATCAAATCTCCGACAACTGTAAATTTATTAGCATATTTTTGGGGGACTTTAGCAAAAACTTCTGGTTTCATCGCCGCAAATTTATCAATCCAGCGATACCACCGCGCGTCCCATTCCGCATAAGTAACAGTGCGATATTTTAGCCTTTTGCCAATCACAACCGTAAAAAATTGATCGCCGCCTAAAAATAAAACAACTCCTGTTTCATACCAATCCCAATTTTCAGCAGTTTTGCCCGATAATAAGAATGGAAAAAAATGCTCCGGTGCTTGCACTCTGTCCACTTCTGGGTAGGAAGATGCGATTTGTGCTTCTTTCCCGGTGGCGTGCGGACAAGGGGACAGCACCACAGAGATTCGTGCTTGAGTACCTGCGTTCCCCAATTGTTGGCGCAAAGCTTGCACGGCGGGACGCACCCAAGTTGCCAATTCTCCGGGGCCGTTGGAGAGGATTAAAATATCTACTTCCATAGGATTTAAGATTTGAAAGGATGCAAGGGAGATTTTATGACAGATTTAATTGATGCCGTCAAGACGGGTGATGTTGCGGCTGTAGAAAGTGCGATCGAACAGCGTGCAGATATCAATGCCAAAGATGAGGAAGGCGCGACGGCTTTGACGACTGCGGCTGAGGCTGGCAATTCTGCGATCGTCAAAAAATTGCTGGCTGCAGGTGCGGGGGCCAACAGTCAGGATAAAGACGGGTGGACGCCGTTAATGAGTGCCGCTGCTGCCGGACATAGCGAGATTGTACAGCTTTTGCTGGAGGCGGGGGTGGATGTGAATGCTAAAACTAATTTTGGTTTGACGGCTTTGATGAGTGCTGCAGGTAGCGGGCGCACTCAAGTTGTGGAATTTTTAATCGAAAAGGGTGCTGATATCAAAGCTAAGGATAATAATACTTGGACTGCGTTAATTTGGGCGTCTTCGGAGGGTCACAAAGATGCGGTTGAGGTTTTGAAGCTAGCGCGCGATCGCCATTAAAGACTTAGCAAATTGAGAAACCCGGTTGCTTGGAGCGATCGGGTTTCTCGTTGGTATTAATTGCTTTCTAACCTAGCAGGAAAGGACTAGGCCCAAAGTCGGTGCTAGGAAATGTCTGTTGTTTCAAATTTAATCCAGCACCTCCCTCAAGAATTGCAATTCTATCTCCTGCTTTTGAGATAACTAAATCTGCACCCACTGGAGATATTTGATAGTCACTGAGTGTGCCTGATAGCTGGAGTGCATCTCCCTGACTGGGATTGAAGCCGCGAATGCGCGCCTCCCCCGGGCCTAAATACAATTCTTGAGTGGTGTTGCGGAAGCTGCTACCAGGAGAACCCGAATTATTGTCATAAGCCAAAATAACAGTATCAGCACCTTCGCTACCAATCAACGTATCAAATTCGTTGCTACCGTCGCTCGAATAACTGCCATCAAAAGCAACTCCAATAATTGTCGTTTTTCCCTTACCAAAAGCAGTAACAATATCATTCCCCGAACCCCCCACAAAAGTTGCCGATCGATTGGTTTCAAATTGCCCAACTTTTGTATACTGGTCGATACCTGAATCAAAATTTCCTGCTTGAACCGCCGCAGCAACATCGGGATTGTTTGCTAAATATCCAGCTTCCAAAAAGTTATTCACTACAATAACAGAAATTCGATCAAAAGAAATTAGGCGATCGAGCCCCTGATTTACCAGAAACGGCATATTCGCACCGCCCTCGACTATACCTACCGGTGCAAAAGCCCTAATCGGCACCACGCTAATCCTAAAATCTCCATTAGGAGTATTGTTAAACAGATAGTTGCCTCTCGTTCCCGCTAGGTTGATCTTATCGGCTTGCGGGTTAAAGTTTTTAATCGTAGCGTAGTTGCTGTTGCTAACCCCTCCGTAAAAATTCCCCCCATTCACATCGGCAAAATCCCCAACACCGAGCAAGAAAGTATCAGTACCTTGACCGCCAATTAGGGTGTCATTTACAGGGGGAGAAGGAAAACCGGAAGGTTTTTCATAAACTCGATCGCCCGCTGCATTCAAAGATACTTGAATGCCAATGATTTCAACTTGTCCTACACCAAATCCCGTCACAATGTCAGTGCCTTTAGTGCCGACAAATGTAGCCGGTCGCGTTTGCTCAAATTGTCCAAATTTTCGGTAGTGTTCTCCGCCAGTTTTAAAAACTCCCTCCTTGACTGCTGCTGCTATATCGGGGTTTTTTAGTAAGTATTCTGGTTCAAAAAAGGTGTTCGCGTAAAGGTTTTGTTTTGATCCGAATTGGACAAAATGATCTAATCCTGATTTGAAAGTGCCGTTCTGTACAAACGGCACAAGTACGGGGTATCGTTTTAAATAAATCGCTTCGTCGTAGTCAGGCGATACTTGGGTGCGACCTTCTTCGTAACCAAACTGGATAAAGTGGTCTAAACCAGAGGCAAAAGGCGCGTTTGGATTGTTTGCGGTACGGACAAGGGGAGCAATATCTGGATTTTGAGCTAGATAGGTTTCTTCATCAAAGTAACGCGATACTGCGGTGAGCCCACCAGCTTGACCGTATTTTTCAAAGTGTTCTTTCCCGGAGTTGATAACTCCTGCATCAATGGCTGATTTCAGCCACGGATACTGTGAAAGGTAGTATTGTTCGTCAAAAATTGCGTAGTTACCCACGTTTTTATTCTGCGGATTTAAATAGGTGTTTGTGCAATTTATCAATCATCTGGAACTGAGAAAATCACCCGATCGGGTGATTTTCTTTTTCATTGTCTAATCTCATTTAAGCTCAATTAGCGATCGCACTCCCCAGCAACAATCAGCCAAATCCCCAATAGCTTCGAGATTTCTAGCCAAGTAAAAATCTAAAAACAGTAGATTCTGGTAATACATTCAAATTGAGATTTCCGCCACCTTCAATAACAGCGATCGTGTCAAAGCTACTAATTCCCGGACTTCCATCTGGACGGGAGACGAACAAGCCGTTCGTTTGGATAGCTAAATCTCGATTGTTGTTGATGGGCAATATCAAGAATTGATCTGAGAAAGGTGATAAATTATCTCCTAGCAGGATGCTATCCTCACCTTTCGTAAAGTTCCGAATTGTCGCAAAACCCGGCCCGATATAGAATATTTTGGTTCCGGCCGGATTCCCCTTACTGCCTTCTATAAGGTCTCCGAGTACGAATTTATCGCGGCCGCTACCGCCAGTGAGAGTATCGAATTCATTGCTGCCGTCACCTTCATACACTCGGCCCTCGCCAAAGCCATTACCTGTACCTAAACCTACTTCAGTTCCAATTAATTCGGTATTTCCCACCCCAGCACCGGCAATCGTGTCATTCCCGGAACTTCCGATAAAAGTCGCAGAGCGGCTTGGATCGCTTTTGCCGAAATTGAAGTAGTGTTCCCGACCAGTTTTCAATGCTCCCGATTCGACAAGCGGCCGAATGTCGGGGTTTTTTCCTAAGTATTCCGGTTCCAAGAAAGAAGTCCCAAACTGACCGTCTTTGATGCCGAATTGAATGAAATGCTGGTAGCCGTTTTTCAAAGTTCCATTCTGAATAAACGGCTGCAACTGTCGGTTATTTGCGATATAAAACGCTTCGTTATACTCAGGCGATACGCGAGTGCGACCTTCTTCGTAACCGTATTGGATAAAGTGATCTAGCCCGGTCGCAAAAGGAGCGTTTGGGTTGTTGGGGGTGCGGACTAAGGCAGCGATGTCTGGGTTGCCAGCCAGGTAGGTAGCTTCGTCAAAATACCGCGATACTTTAGTTAAGCCGCCGGCTTGACCGTATTTTTCAAAGTGTTCTTGTCCAGATTTTATAACTCCTGTGTCGATCGCTGGTTTGACCCAAGGATACTGCGAAAGGTAGTATTTTTCGTCAAAAATTGCGTAGTTACCCATGTTTTTATTCTGCGGATTTAAATAGCTGTTTATGCAATTTATCAATCATCTGGAATTGAGACAATCACCCGATCGGGTGATTTTTTTTTCAGTGTCTAATCTCATTTAAGCTCAATTAGCGATCGCACTCCCCAGCAACAATCAGCCAAATCCCCAATAGCTTCGAGATTTCTACCCAAGTAGAAGTAGAGAAGCATTAAGTTGTGGTAATACATTCAACTTGAGATTTGCGCCGCCTTCAATAACAGCGATCGTGTCAAAGCGACGGGTAGTATTGTTCGTCAAAGATATCGTAATTCATTTTTGCTTTTTTAAGTAAGAATAAAAAGTGCGATCGATCAAACTATTTTACGGCACAATTGCCCAACCAATCAAAAGTCATCAATCATCAGCATTAGCTAGTGACTGATGACTGATGACTGATGACTAATGACCAGGGCTGTTTCATTCTCAGGTAAATCATCGTTTTGTAGGGGCGGTGCCCCCGTGCCCGCCCTCCCCGTTCAGGATTTTGTAGGTGTTTCAGAGATTGGGGCAGCCACGGGGGGCGGCCCCTACTGACTAATGACTAATGACTAATGACTAATGACTAATGACCAATGATTAATGACTATCCAATCAAGAAAGTACCGTTACCGTTAGATTCTTGGAAAGTCAAACCCAAGCTTGCTCCTCCTTCAATCACGCCCAGCACATCTCCAAAACGTTGGATTGACAAATTGCTACCAATGGGAGTTAGGCTGTAGCCGTTTAAAGAAGTTCCTTGCAGTTGGATAAAATCGCTTTCTATGTCGAAGTTGCGAATAGTAGCTTGACCGTTAGCCAAATACAGCGGTGTCGGGGTGACATTCCCGGCTGTAGCAGGAACTCCGAGTACGAATGTATTAGTTCCCGGAGCACCAATCAAGACATCGAATTCATTGGTGCCAAAGCTTTCATACTGGCGGTTGCCTTGGGGATCTATACCTACTTCCACTCCTACAATTTCGACATCGCCCACGCCAACACCAGTTAAAACATCGTTGGTACGGGTGCCGACAAAAGTCGCGTCGCGGGCAGGCTCAAATTGTCCAAAATTGAAGAAGTGTTCCCGGCCGGTTCTCAAGTTTCCAGAGTTGACAAACGGCACGATGTCGGGGTTTTCTTTTAAGTATTCCGGTTCAAAAAATGAAGTCCCAAACCGACCTTCTTTGGCCCCGAATTGAACGAAATGCTGGAACCCTGATTTGAAAGTTCCGTTCTGAACGAACGGTTGGAGTTCAGAGTTGTTTGCTAAATAAAAGTTTTCGTTGTATTCGGGTGATACTTGGGTGCGGCGCTGTCCTTCATCGTAACCGAACTGGATAAAGTGATCGAGGCCGGTTGCAAAAGGCGCGTTTGGGTTGACTGTGCGGACGAAAGGTGCGAGATCTGGATTCCCAGCAAGGTAAGCATTTTCGTCAAAATAACGCGATACTTTAGTTAGACCGCCTTCTCGCCCGAATTTTTCAAAGTGTTCTCTCCCAGATGAGATGACTCCTGCGTCAATGGCTGGTTTGACCCAAGGATATGAGGCGAGGTAGAATTGTTCGTCGAAAATTGCGTAGTTAGCCATGTTTTCCCCCTAAGGTTTTGATGAGTTTGAGAGTTTATAGCAATTAGCTTTCCATGAACTCGATCGCCAATCAGGAATTTACACAAAACAGACGTTATGAAATGGTTTTAAATTCCTGGTAAAATATCAATCTTTGTGACTCAGCAATTATCTAAGTCTTGATTCTGCCTTCAGAAGTTATGCCTTTTTTCCTCAGTTAATTGCTCTATCGCAAGTTTAATCAATTCTACAAAACTTGGAACTTTTTTCAGGATTTCTTTCTCAATCCTTGGTTAATTTTTAATTATTTTAATCCAAATCATGATCTGTATACACATACATAAATTTTTGTCAAGTAAATTTTTGTAAAGTAAATTTGGAGTAGTTGCTCAACGAATTTGTCAAATAATGTAACGAAAAATCGCAATAAATTTGTCGAATTGTGTCATGTGCAAGCTCAAATCGCCCAATGGCCAGCGTTTTCTGGTAAAAATGCTTAGGGGATAAAAAAATTCCCGATTGCCGAAAACAGCATCTTAAAGGAGCCTAACCGGATGTTCACTCACGTCAAGCCCACCATTCGCCACATCGCGCCGGAAAACTTGCAGGGGCGATCGCTCATGAAGGTGGTCTATGTCGTACTGGAACCGCAGTATCAAAGCGCCCTGTCCGCAGCGGTTCGAGCGATAAATAACAAAAATCCGAATCTGGCAATAGAAATCAGCGGCTACCTGATCGAAGAACTCCGCAGCCCGGAAAATTACGAGGCCTTCAAGCGGGATGTGGCCGATGCCAACGTATTTATTGCTTCTCTAATTTTTATCGAAGATTTGGCCGAAAAAGTGGTAGCGGCTGTAGAACCGCTGCGCGACAGCTTGGATGTCGCCGTTGTCTTCCCGTCGATGCCGGGGGTGATGCGCCTGAATAAAATGGGCAGTTTCTCGATGGCGCAGTTGGGACAAAGCAAAAGCGCGATCGGCGAATTCATGAAAAAACGGAAGGAAAAATCCGGGAGTTCCTTCCAAGACGGAATGCTGAAACTGCTGCAAACTTTGCCGAAAGTGCTGAAATATTTGCCTCTTGACAAAGCCCAAGATGCCCGCAATTTTATGCTGAGTTTCCAGTATTGGCTGGGCGGTTCCCAAGAAAACTTGGAGAACTTCCTGCTGATGCTGTCACATAAATATGTCTTCAAAGGCCAGTCACAGCCAACTTTCCAAGAACCTGTTGTCTACCCAGACATGGGAATTTGGCATCCTTTGGCATCGTCCATGTTTGAAGATGTAAAAGCATATCTGACCTGGTTTAATGCCCGTACAGATATTTCTGCCGATCTTAAAGATCCCCTCGCACCTTGCATTGGTTTAGTGTTGCAACGCACTCACTTAGTCACAGGAGATGACGCGCACTATGTAGCAATGGTGCAGGAATTGGAGGCAATGGGCGCGCGGGTTGTGCCGATTTTTGCCGGCGGTTTGGACTTCTCTAAACCTGTTGAGACTTTTTTCTTGGAAGTCGGGGCAAAAGGTGTTACACCTCTGCCGATCGTTGATGCGGTGGTTTCTCTGACTGGTTTTGCTTTGGTGGGTGGCCCGGCGAAACAAGATCACCCGAAGGCGATCGAATCTTTGAAAAAATTAAATTGCCCTTACATGGTGGCTTTGCCGCTGGTTTTCCAAACGACAGAAGAGTGGGAAAATAGCGATTTAGGTTTGCACCCGATTCAAGTTGCTTTGCAGGTTGCGATTCCTGAGTTGGATGGTGCGATCGAACCGATTATTGTGTCGGGACGCGATGGTGCAACTGGCAAGGCGATCGCCCTGCAAGATCGAATTGAAGCAATTTCCCAGCGCGCCATGAAATGGGCAATGCTGCGCCGCAAACCAAAATTAGATAAGAAAGTTGCGATCACAGTTTTCAGTTTTCCTCCCGATAAAGGCAACGTCGGAACAGCCGCTTATTTGGACGTTTTCGGCTCGATTTACGAAGTATTGAAAGCCTTAAAAGGTAACGGTTACGACTTGCCAGAATTGCCGGATTCCGCCGAAAAACTGATGCAGGAAGTCATTCATGACGCAACAGCCCAATACCAAAGTCCCGAATTAAATATTGCTTACCGGATGTCCGTAGCCGAGTATGAGGAATTCACTCCTTACTCGGAACGCTTGCAAGAAAATTGGGGCCCGCCTCCGGGACATTTGAACAGCGACGGACAAAATTTGCTGATTTTCGGCAAACATTTCGGCAACGTGTTTATCGGAGTGCAACCTACTTTTGGATACGAAGGCGATCCGATGCGGTTGTTATTCTCTCGTTCCGCCAGCCCGCACCACGGTTTTGCTGCTTACTACACATATTTGGAGCGCATTTGGGGTGCGGATGCGGTGCTGCACTTCGGCACTCACGGTTCCCTAGAATTCATGCCCGGTAAGCAGATGGGAATGTCTGTGGATTGTTATCCCGACAGTTTGATCGGCAAAATTCCCAACCTCTATTATTACGCCGCCAACAATCCCAGCGAGGCAACAATTGCCAAGCGCCGCAGTTATGCTGAAACAATTTCTTACTTGACTCCTCCGGCGGAAAATGCTGGTTTGTACAAAGGTTTGCAGGAACTCAGCGAGTTGATTGCTTCTTATCAAACTTTGAAGGATACGGGCCGGGGCGTGCCGATTGTGGATGCGATCGTGGAAAAATGCCGTTTGGTAAATTTAGACAAAGATATCGCCTTACCTCCCGAACAGGAAAGAGGCGTTGCTGCGGGGATGACTGCGGAGGAACGGGACAATTTAGTTGGCTTGGTTTACCGCAAGTTGATGGAGATTGAATCGCGGTTGTTACCTTGCGGTTTGCACGTTATCGGTAAGCCGCCGACTGCGGTCGAGGCGATCGCAACTTTGGTAAATATCGCCAATTTAGACCGCGAAGAAGACAACCTGCTAAGCTTGCCGCGAATTATCGCTAACAGTCTGGGACGCGAGATCGAGGAAATTTACACAAATAGCGATCGAGGCATTTTAGTTGATGTCGAATTGCTGCAAAACATCACCCTAGCCTGTCGGGATGCAGTCAGCGCTTTGGTGAAGGAACAAACCGACGCTGAAGGCCGAGTTTCCCTAGTTTCCAAGTTGAATTTCTTCAACATGGGCAAGAAAACACCTTGGATTGATGCCTTGCACGCCGCCGGTTACAAAAAAGTCGATCCAGAACCGATTAAACCGCTGTTTGAGTATCTGGAATTCTGTTTGCAGCAAGTTTGCGCCGACAACGAATTGGGCGCTTTGTTGCGCGCCCTAGAAGGCGAATACATTATCCCCGGGCCCGGCGGCGATCCGATTCGCAACCCAGATGTTTTGCCGACTGGCAAGAATATGCACGCTTTAGATCCGCAGTCAATCCCGACGACAGGGGCGGTCAAGTCTGCTAAAGTTGTCGTTGACAGACTATTAGAAAGACAGCGCACCGATAACGGCGGAAACTATCCCGAAACCATCGCCGTTGTACTCTGGGGAACCGACAACATCAAGACTTACGGCGAATCCCTCGCCCAAGTAATGTGGATGGTGGGAGTGAAGCCAGTACCCGATGCTTTGGGCCGGGTAAACAAACTGGAATTGCTGTCTTTAGAAGAGTTGGGACGGCCTCGAATCGACGTAGTAATTAACTGTTCCGGCGTATTCCGCGACTTGTTCATCAACCAAATGAATTTGTTAGATAAAGCCGTGAAAATGGCAGCGGAAGCAGACGAACCTTTAGAAATGAACTTCGTCCGCAAACACGCATTGAAGCAAGCGGAAGAAATGGGAATCAACCTGCGACAAGCAGCAACCCGCGTTTTTTCCAACGCTTCCGGTTCCTATTCATCTAACGTCAACTTGGCGGTGGAAAACAGCACTTGGGAAACCGAAGCCGAGTTGCAGGAAATGTATTTAACCCGCAAATCCTTCGCCTTTTCTTCCGACAATCCGGGAACTATGGAACAAGACAGGCAGATTTTTGAGTCATCCTTAAAAACTGCTGATGTCACCTTCCAAAACTTAGATTCTGCGGAGATTTCGCTAACCGACGTGTCGCACTATTTCGACTCCGATCCGACTAAATTGATCGGCAGTTTGCGCGCCGACGGGAAGCAACCAACATCCTTTGTTGCTGATACGACGACAGCCAACGCGCAGGTGCGGACGCTATCGGAAACCGTGCGTTTAGATTCGCGGACTAAGCTGCTGAATCCGAAGTGGTACGAGGGGATGTTGTCCCACGGTTATGAGGGCGTGCGGGAGATTTCTAAGCGTCTGGTGAACACGACTGGATGGAGTGCGACTGCGGGTGCGGTGGATAATTGGGTGTATGAGGATGTGAACGGTACGTTTATCCAAGATGAGGAGATGCAGAAGCGTTTGCTTAACTTAAATCCTCATTCGTTCCGCAAGATTGTCAGCACTTTGCTTGAGGTGAATGGCCGGGGTTATTGGGAAACTTCGGAGAGTAATTTGGATCGCTTGCGCGAACTTTATCAGGAGGTGGAAGACCGGATTGAGGGGGTAGAATAGTTCTAAGATTTATGGGGCTGGCAGAAATGTCAGCCTCAACAACTTCTGTAACTAACTGTCTATCTTAGGACTTAGGGAATGTAAACAGGTTTTGGATACGGTCAAGGGCGATCGATCTAATTAAATTAGATCCATTTATAATAGGGTTAAAGTTCTCGTGGAGTATTTACAATGGTTCAAACCCTGGCATACAGTAAAGAAGAGCTTGCAGGTTCTCACCTGGTTTTACAGGATATCAGTTGGGAAACCTACGAACAGTTGTTAGAAATATTTGCGGAACGTTCAACGCCGCGCATGACTTACTATCAGGGAACTTTAGAACTCATGGTACCTTTACCAGAACATGAGAGGTATAGCTGGACTCTCGGTCGGCTAATTGTAGCGCTGTCTGAGGAAATTGGGATTGAAATTATCGGATTAAAATCATCTACTTGGCGTTCGGAACCCAAAAAAGCTGGAAAAGAAGCTGATGAATGTTTTTATATCCAAAATGAAGCTTTAATGCGGGGAAAGTTAACTATCGATCTCAAGAAAGACCCGCCACCAGACTTAGTTGTAGAAATGGATTTGACTAGCTCATCTATCAATAAAATGGCAGTTTATGGGGAACTTAAAGTGCCGGAAGTTTGGATTTGGAAGAAAGGAAAACTAATAATTAACATTTTAACTGATGCGGGTTATGTCGAGTCCGAAACCAGTTTGGCATTTGCCTCGTTTCCTGTCAAAGAACTGGCACAGTTTATGCACCTAGACTCAGAAAAGGGAGAGAATGCGAGAATTAGAGAGTTTCGGGAATGGGTGCGATCGCACTTACAGAACCAGCGACGGTAGGGAAACGGCAGTGCCATTTCCTAGGGATACGGAAACGGCAGTGCCCTTTCCCTACGGATATCGCGTTTATCAACCTGATTTGATATCAATACGGACACGGACACGGCAGTGCCCTTTCCCTACGGATATCGCGTTTATCAACCTGATTTGATATCAATACGGACACGGACACGGCAGCGCCCTTTCCCTACGGATATCGCGTTTATCAACCTAATTTGATATCAGTTAGAAAGATACTGAGTTTTCACATACTGTTTCAGCACCGGATTTAAACTAAACAAAGTTATCTGTTCCTGTTCCTGCGTATCCAATAAAAACCGATTTCCAAGAGATCGCACTGCATTGACTATTTCTGACGGCGAAAAAGGTATTTTGTTGAAAATTTGCGACACAGCAACGGGTTCAGGTTGATTAGCCAGGTGAACCATCACTGCCAATTCCGGCGGAGTCAAACGCCCAAAAGGTTGAGATAACTGAGATTGCAACCCTTCATCTAAAATCGGCATCTCGCACTGCAAAAACTCAGAAACTCTTCCCCCAAACAACTCTTGAATCAGCGTTGCAGTCAACTCCAACCACAGAGGATTTCCTTGATAAATATCAATCAAAGTTGACCATGTTTCCTGATCGGATAACTTTTGTGAGTTCAAAATCTCTTTAGCTGCTACTCCTAAGCTTCCCAATACAAAACATCGCACGGGATGATTATCTTTTGATAATCTGGCAATTTCTCTGGGTTTTTCCCAACTATTCAATATCAAACAACTTTGATGACAAACTTCGGCAATTAGTTTAAAAAATAACTGATAATCTTCATATCCAGTTTTATATGGTCCCGCTAGTTGTCCGCTGCCCAAAAGCATCTGCACGTCATCGAGGACAATCAGACATCGGTATTTTCGCAGGTAATCGAGGATGTGGGAAATTTTTGTTTCGATGTTTTGGGGAATTTCTGATGGTTGGGAAAAGATTTGCAGCAGGTTGGTGAGGGTTGCATCGAGGGTTGGGGAAAAGCGGAGGCTGCGATAGAGGACGTAATCGAATTGGGTTTTGATGCGATCGATCAGGCTTAGGGAGAGGGTTGTTTTGCCGATTCCGCTGATTCCGAGGAGTGCGATCAGGCGTGTGTGTTCCTGTGTTATCCAGTTTTCGAGGGTGGAGAGTTCAGAAGTGCGATCGAAAAAGGTGAATATTTCCGGTGCGTCGCCTAAGTCAATTTGGGGTTGTTTAGAAGTTGGTTGGGGGTTTTGGGGTTCTGTTGGACTTCTCGCCCTTTCTTGACAAATGTTGAGGTTGTTAATCGCTACATAATCTCTACCTACTCTACCGATAGCTGATGAAAAGTTATCAAATTTCGCTTTTTCTAATATTGCTCTAAAATTTCTTTTAGTAATATCTTCTCCCAATCCCTCTGAGAATATTTGCCATAATTCCGAACCGATATCTCTTGTATGGCCTTCACTGGAATGAGTCGCTTCAGCAATTTCTGGGTATGTTCGACCTTGGAATGTCCCTTCAAGGATAGCTTTTTGCAGATAGTCTATATGTTCTCCCGTCTTGGCGAAGATTAGCTCGTCTGCGAGTTTTAATACTTCTGCGATTTCCATAGGTCTGTCGTGTGCGGGGATTTGTCGTATTATATCCGATCTTTCCGACATTTCCGACAAGATTCCGACATTTCCGATCTGCTTGTCTGGTGAAAGTGCCGACATTTCCGATT
Source organism: Microcoleus sp. N9_A1 (assembly GCF_036701795.1). NCBI lineage: Bacteria > Bacillati > Cyanobacteriota > Cyanophyceae > Oscillatoriales > Microcoleaceae > Microcoleus > Microcoleus sp. N9_A1. The sequence continues at coordinate 27,325 of NZ_JAUBRI010000063.1, read as the reverse complement.
TTACCAAATCTTTTGGCATAGTACACTGATGTATCAGATGAGTAAAAAGTAATCAAAAAATATGAGCCAAACGTGGGAACCGGCGGGAGATGGTGTGCATGAGTACCAGCAAGCAAATAATCCAAAACCGGATGGTACTTACACAATTGTAGTACGTCCAATCGATCAATCAACTAGATATCCCCACGTCACCTTTGAATATAATCCAACAACTGGTGACATAACTTATGACCATTTTTCTTTGAGTAAGAAAAAGCGTAGTGGAACAGAAGAAAATGTACAAATTGCAATAGCCTACTTAAAAAATGAAGGCATTTTATAAAGGTGCGTTAGTTATATTCTCTATAAATAGCTAGTAGATATCTAACAGGATGCGATCACACTTTCGAATCTACTATTCGGTAATGGGAAGAATGGGAGAGGGTGCAGGGGTGATGCTTCACCAAACCTGCTAGTCAGAGTTCAGTTAATACTGAGATTGAGTTGAATATTACAAATATCAATGGAGTAGTTATGGCTAGAAAACACATGGGTACAGTTAAAACGCCGACAGATTCTTCTTACGATTATTATTGGGACGAGGATACTGGGGAAGTATATGTTAGCAATGAATCTGCTGGTAGAGCCTCATCCGCTGAGGAAGCTTGGCGTAAAGCGAATTTCTACGCAACTACGCTTCAGAAATTCAAGGATTGATTGAGAAAAGTTGCGATCGCCCACATTTACAGGAAAAGTTAAAGGTTGGGCGATCGCTCCCTCGAATCTACTATGCGGTAGTGGAAAGGATGGGAGAGGGTGTAGGGGGCGATGCTTCATCTCAGTATTATTAATAATTTAAAATTGGAGTATAAACATGAGCGATCTTAAGAAAAGACCCGTTCAGACTAGCCACGTAGTCGCTGCGATTTTTTTCCCCCCGCTGGCCGTATATTTGACGGTTGGGCTTGGCACTCAGTTTTGGATAAACCTGGTGCTCACATTCTTTTTTACATGGATTCCCGGAGTTATCCACGCTGTTTGGCTGATTTTTAATCACAATGCCTTAGTTAATAAAAATGAAAATGAAACTTCTAGTCTTCCTAATCGTAATGAAATAAGATACCCGACTATTGATGAAAGTCAACTGAATGACGATCTGAGTTCAGCAGTAGGGATAGATTATCGAAACCTGCGGAATTGTCTAGCAGTTAAAGATTTTGAATCCGCTAATAAGGAAACTAAATCTATTTTTGAAAAAATTTCCTATACAGACCTTAACCTACGCGATCCCGATCCTGAAAAAACGAAAATACCAAGAATTCCTTGCACAGATATATGTACTATAGACAGGCTGTGGGTCAAATACAGCGAAGGACGTTTTGGTTTTAGTGTTCAATTTATAATTTGGAATGATATTTATCTTCGTCTTTACAATGAGAAAGAAGAATTTAACAGGCGAGAAAAAATTGAAAGTAGCGACGGCGAACTTAACTTCTTAGCTCAGTTCGATGCCTTGCGTAAATTCTATGACATAATAGGATGGGAATCAGACAATTATCGTCTAATTTATCAAGAGTCAGCACCAAAGGGTCATTTACCCGCCATATTCTGGCATAGTAATACAAATCATTACTATACTATGGTAGGCTTGTTTATTCGACTTATGAGCTGTCTTGAGTAGAAAAAAAGATACCTAGGCTCACTCAACACATCGCCCAACTTAATCAAATGGAGTCAACATTCTTAACCCATCAACGCGCTTAAAATCCTCAGCATTGCGAGTTACCAAGACGCTTCTCTAAGTTGCAACTGGAATTCCAAAGCATCCACACGATACGGCAAAAAACCTCGCCATCTCTTTAAATTTTTCCTGGGCAATCTTTCACTGCTACCCTGAGTCTGGGTTGTTACCCGATCGCGCATCAAAGCTGACAATACTTCTAAAAGCTGCTGTTGCTCGTCAGGAGTGAGACTTTGAGCCTGACTCAGTACCTCGTTATAAGTAGACATAGGCTTTATGTTGAGATTTTTTGGCTGATTGTTATTATAGCAATTTAGGATCGAAGGAAGCGCGATCGCCCTTTTCGTCATAAAGTGCGATCGCCCTTCAGTTAATCATAAATTTCTCTCCGGTGTCCAATCTGGTGAATAGTAATCACATTTAAATCATCATCAAAAGAATAAATTACCCGATAATCACCCACTCTTAACTTAAAGAAACCTGCCAGATTAGCCGACAACGGCATAGGAGTAATTTGTTCAAAATTTTCAGCCAACCAATTGATTTTATTACCTATACGCTCCCGCACAGGCTGAGTCAATCTTTCTTGGTTAACCAGAGCTTCTGCTGTCAACTCAACCAAATAGCTCATTACGCCTTCATGCCGAGTTTTTGATAAACTTCCCCAGCTTCGATGCTGCTTTCTCTTGCTTGCGCTTCATTGACTCTAACAATTTCAGCTTGACTTCTTCCTTAACTTCTAAACCTGCATCAGGATCGCCCAAATATTCTTCTAAGCATTGTTCAACGGTATGCCGAATCAAGTCCCGCAGTTGCTCAACTGTCATATCTTTGACTTGCATATTAATCTCCTAGTCTGTGGGATTATCGATAAATTATAGCAACTTTAGGAGCGCCAAACCCAATCAAACTGATTTTGGCTCAAAGAAAGTGCGATCGACCATTTCTTACCAAAGTGCGCCCATGTCTTGCCAAAGCGCGATCGCCCTTATCGTCCTAAAGTGCGATCGCCCTTATTTATAGATATCACCGCGAGAACCAATCAGAGTCACAATATATACCTCATTATCCGTATCTTCTACAAAAAGTATCCGATATTTACCCACTCGCAGCCAGAACTCAAGACGACCTTTGAGAGGCTTAATGTCAAGTCCTGTCGAGTCTGTCACCAGCGCATCTAAAGCCTTAACAATACGGACTCGATCGTCCAGTTGCATCAGTTGTAAATACCGCTGTGCTGATTTTAGGAGAATGTAGTCAGTCACTTTTTTCTCCGAACAGCTTCAACTTAAGTTCTTTTGATGAGATTCCCCGATCGCGCCCCGCGAAATAATCTGCCAATGCTGCTTGACTTTCCGCTATTTCTTCTGCTGAAATCACATCATCATCGCCTTCAACTTCAACCCCCTGATGAATGATCTTTCTCAATTCCTCTAATAATCGGAGTTGGTCAGTCAGTGCGAGGCGTTGAACTTGAGTTAGTACCTCATTATAAGTCGGCATAGACTTTTTGCTGGTATTTTTTAGCTCTAATTCTAATATAGACTGATTTTGGCTGGAAGTGCGATGGTCTTTTCTTCCCAAAGTGCGACCTTTTCTTCCCAAAGTGCGAGCGCCCTTTTCTTCCCAAAGTGCTCGCGCCCAAACCGACCGCTCAATTTTGATTAGATAGAACATCGCCCTCAAGACTTACTTGATATGCTACAATCCTTAATAAAGGTCGTTTAGCCCACGATAAAATACCGCTATGACTACCCTCACCCTCAACCTCAACCCCATCATTAAGCTGACAGACGAACAGTTTTTTCAGCTTTGTCAGGAAAATGAGAATATTAGACTGGAACGAACAGCGAAAGGAGAACTAATTATCATGTCACCAGCAGGAGGAGAGACTGGAAACAGCAATGCAGGATTAACAGCACAGACTTGGATTTGGAACGAGCAAAATAAACTCGGTAAAGTGTTTGATTCCTCAACTGGATTCAAACTCCCTAATGGTGCAAATAGAGCGCCTGACGCTGCATGGGTCACATTAGAACGCTGGAATGCTCTTACTGCCGAACAAAAAAATAAATTTCCTCCCATTTGTCCTGATTTTGTAGTCGAGTTAATGTCTCCGAGCGATAGTTTGAAAGAAACTCAGGATAAGATGAAAGAGTATCGAGATAATGGTGCGCGTTTGGGTTGGTTAATTAACCGCAAGTCTCGACAAGTTGAAATTTATCGTCAGGGCGCAGAAGTTGAATTGCTGTCGTCGCCTGCTACTTTATCAGGTGAAGATATTCTTCCCGGATTTATGCTGAGTCTTGAGTCGATTTGGTAAAGGGCGATCGCCCTTATCTTCCTAAAGTGCGATCGCGCTTAACTACCTAATTCAGCCTCAAACGGGTTAATCAGAGTCAGTTCAGCAATCCATTGAAAATCCTCTATATTTCGCGTCACTAGAGTCAAACCGTACACCAAAGCGGTTGCTGCAATAATAGCATCGCCAAGTGTCATCTTCCTCATTTGTCGCAGTGTCACAGCGCGATCGAGTACAGCTTGGGAAATAGGTAAAACCTCAACCACCCCAAAAAATTCCTCAAAGTATAGGCGAGACTCTTGAGTTAGTCGGTGATAGCCGAGAACTTCAACATAACTAACTGCTGATAATGCTATTTCGATCTCGCGAATAAACTGCCGAATCTGGGTGTGTTCTGGTTGAGAAGCGTAGATAATAATGTTACTATCAGTAGCATCATTCATCCCTACCAGGAAGCGGACGATCTTGACGCATCTCTCGCGGCCACGCAACCGGAGCTGTGACTTCAGCAAAAGTCTGACTCGCCGCCAGTTTTTCCAATATTTCAACTATTTTTTGACGGCGACATTCTGCACTTATACTAGACTTTTCCTTTAACAAAGTCACATAAACTTTCAGCGGGCGATCGCTCTGTTGCGGAGCATCGTTCGTCCACTCTAACAGCTTTCCTTTCAGTAGAGCCTCAAATGTGCGTAGCATAATCGATACCAGCTTCTCTCTGACTTTTATATCATAGCTCTCTGACGGAATTTTTCGCAAATCTCAGTCTGTGTGGCGCGTGAAGCGAAGCTATCCCCTAGGGAATCGCCCTTTTCTCCCAAACAGCCTGAAGCGCTGCTATCCCGTAAGGAATCGCCCTGCCATCAATCCTAAATATTCCCTAGCCTTCAACTCAATTTTTTTCCGATTCTGACTCGGTTGACTCCTGCCAAATCTCACACAGCATTCTTGGCACTCACACCTTAATTTTATATCATAAATTACCACCAAATAATGTATAACTTATCGACAAAATTGATTTTCTTCTATCGCCGTTTCAAACTCAGCACACTGAGAAAAAAGCTCGATAGCACCATCTGCAAGCCCACAGTCAGGCAAGTGAGCGAAGGAATAACTAAACGCAGAGTTTTAGAAGGATCGAGAGAACCGAAAGCTGTTTCGCTCCAGATAGTTAATGACAAAAACGACCCAACTATGCCAATTAAAATTAGCGTGACTCCGACCATCAATCCGGTCTCTAAGCTAACATATCGAAATATTTTATTTAGTTTCGGGTCTTCGGGCAGCAGTTTCTCGCTGATGGCGAACACTTTGGTGAAGAAAGCGAAAGTTACTGCTTGAAAACCGACGATAATTGCGATCGAACTATAAAGCAGCGTGTGTACGTCAAAGCTGATTCCTCCGATTTTTTGAGTACCGGGCAACAGCCAAATGCTAACAATTAGGCCCAAAATCATCAGCGCAGTACCGGGATACAGAAACAGCCACCGGGGACTGTAAAGCAGCAAAAATCGGAGGTGGCGCCAGCCATCTCGCCAAGTTCGCAGGTGCGGCGGGCGCGAGCGGCCGTCGGGAGAGAGTACCGTTGGGACTTCAGCGATCCCCAACTTGTACAGAGAGGCTTTGACAACCATTTCGCTAGCAAATTCCATCCCCGTTGTTTGCAAGTCCAGTTTCAAAATAGAGTCTCTCCTGAAACCCCGCAACCCGCAGTGAAAGTCGCCGGCCGGACTTGAGAAGAATAGCTGCCCAACCCACGTCAGCACCGGATTTCCTAAATATTTGTGCAGCGGCGGCATTGCCCCCGGTTTGATGCCCCCTTGAAAGCGGTTTCCCATCACTAAATCGCACCCTCCCCGCAATTTTTCGACAAAAGCGCCGAGGTTGGAAAAGTCGTAGCTGTCGTCAGCGTCGCCCATGATAATATAGACTCCGCGCGCCCCTATGATGCCTCCCATCAGGGCGCTGCCGTAGCCTTTGGCTGCTACGGGTATGACTCGGGCCCCCATTCTGGTGGCGATATCTTGAGAACCGTCAGTGCTGCCATTGTCTGCTATGATGACTTCGCCGGCAATATTAAGGTCGCGCAGAGACTTCTGTGCCTTCTCTATGCAGATTTCTAAAGTTTCTGCCTCGTTAAGGCAGGGCATGAGTATTGAAAGTTCGAGGGTGTATTCCGTGCTGATGTTGGTCTGCTCTGCCATAGGTTTTTTCCACTGTTGCTGGCGATCGATAATACTTGCTTTTCCAGTATGTATGCTTAAAATAGGGGTGGCTAACAAAATTCAATAAAACTTAATCAAAGCTGTTAAGGCGAGTTTTTTGTCGGCAATTTTCGCGCTGTCGTATTAGGTATGTGAATTCATGAATAGAGGCGTTTTTCTGGTTTTGCTCGCTGCTATTTTGTGCAGCGTTGTGGGTCAATTTAGTCTGAAGGCAGGAGCTAAAATCTTAGGGCCCATCGGCGCTGCTAATTTAGTAGAAAAAGTTATGGCAATGGCAACTCAGCCTTTGATAGTTGCAGGTCTGTGTTTGTATGCAGTTTCTTCGATCGGCTTTATCGTAGTTTTGTCTCGCGCCAACATTAGCATAGTCTCGCCTTTACTGTCAATTAGTTACTTGTTTACTGTTTTGGGCGGCAAAATTGTATTTAACGAGCCTTTGCCGCCGCTGCGGTTAGTAGGCGTGGCCCTGATTATGACGGGAGTAATTTTTGTACTCAGAGGTCAAGCTGGGGGAGTGGCTGGGGGCAGTTAGCAATTTGTCGCTTGTGACGACACTTGAGTGCTGAGTTGATAATTTATTAAGTCAAAGGGTGCGTCTGAGCGTTACCTTCTAAATCGATACTGAGGTCACAATTATGAATTCATACTTTCTCTCCTTTGCATGGGGAATTTTCATTCTGATCTCCCTCATCGGCTGGGGTGGAGCAATCAATCGCATCCTTTTTCCCAAGCATAGGGTTGACTGGGGACAAAGAGCCGCTTGGGGGATGGCTTGGAGTATGTGCTTTGGGGGAGTATTGAATGTTACTTGGACTATTTCGCAAACCACAGTTTTAATTTACTTGGCGTTAGGATTTATATATTGGCTGAGCGATTTTTACAATATTAGAAATTTATTCATCAATTCGCTATCTGAGATTCGGTTAGATCGTAGCCACTGGCTATTTATTTTAGGTATTTTTGCAGTCGTATTTCTGAATCTTTGGCACTATGCAGGCTCGGTTTACAGTCTAAATTTCCAAGGCTTAGACGATTACCATGCCTATTTTGTATATCCACATAAGATGCTACAAATGGGATCTTTGGGCCCAGATCCGTTCAGCGAAAGAAGGCTGTCTTCCCTGGGAGGACACCCTTTCTTGCAGACCTTCGTTCTCAGCGCGCTCGGAAACGAAAATCTCCATCTAATCGATCCCGGCGTTTCCTTCCTAATATCAGTAGGACTTCTTTTAGGTTATTTCAAGGATAAAAATCTTCGCAAAGAAGCAGCAATTTTATTGCTTTTTATTTTCCTTTGCATATATTATCCTCAGTTAAATACCAGCAGTACAGTAACGGGAACAGCAATGTTTTTAAGCTTGTTCAGAAGTCTTGACTGGGAAGAGATGGAGAGCAGCCGCTGGATTCCTAATGCTTGTATTGTAGCTTTAGTCACAGCGGGTGTCTGGTCTTTGAAAACCAGCTTGATTCCGGCTTGTACCATTCTAGTTATTGCAAGCTACTTTTTTTACATTTTAGGAGCAAAGGGCGATCGCCGAACTGCTGCCTCCGAATGTTTACTAGCTGGAATATTAACTTTACTGCTGCTTTTGCCCTGGATGATTTCCATGTACCAATCATCAGGAACTTTACTTTACCCGCTATTGGGCAAGGGATATCACGGATCGGCTTACGGAACTTATTTACACAAAAATTTTACGCTCGTGCAAGCGTTAAAAGTTAGTATTGGCTCGGTAATAAATGTGTACGGAGTTTCGGTAGGATTGCTGGGTTTTGCTATCCTTCGCTGGCGCAATTGGACAATATCCGGTCGCGAAGCACCTCTATCTTTTTTGATAAGTGCTGCGGTCGTAATGCCTATTATAGGGTTGTCTACTGGAGGAACTGACAGTTATCGGTACGGGTTTCCTGTTATTTCGGCAGCAATAATTGTATTGATGACAGGAGCTTTTATTCAAACTGAAGCGGGAGAAAAAAGCAAATTATCTAATACTGCTCCTGTACTGATTGCTATGGTTGTGGCTGGCATAATGATTGGCAATAACAGCAACAGCCTTAAATTGAGATATTCGGAATTTGCAGGTAACATTAAATCCGGCATAAATAATGTAGCTTTGGTATCTGATCAGCAGATTGCTCAACATATCAAAATGCAGCAGTCAATTGCTGAAGGAGAAACACTTTTAACAAGACTTGAAAGACCTTTTTTACTGGATTTTAAGCGGAATAAAATCTTGCTGGCAGATTGGCCGGGCGGAGCGAGTCCTCCCCCCGGTATGCCGTTATTCAAAGGCAGTGAACCCTTGGCTGACTATTTAACTTCACAATCTATTAGATATGTAGCGTATTCTTATGCAAAGGAAGCAGCATATTCAAAAAGTTTTCTTTCATCAAGTATTAGTACCGAAAATACTTGGCTGAGAAATCAAGCGGAGAACGCTTGGGATTTTCAAGCAAATTTAAAAGAACTAGGCAATAATCGCCAAAGATTATATGACGATGGGGATATTTTTGTTCTGGATTTGTTAAGTCGTAAAAAACTCAAATAATCGGATTATATGTCTAATATTTCTGAGCCTGTGAATTCCCATCAATTATTGAGCGATCGCACGGCTGTTATTGCTACAATGCACCAAAAAGAACGGGTGATTACTCCCATTTTGAAACGAGAATTGGGCGTAAATATCCTAGTACCTGCGGAGCTTGACACGGACGCATTCGGCACCTTCACCAGAGAAGTTAAACGCTTAGGAACTCAAATAGAAGCGGCTCGCCATAAAGCACAAAAAGCCCTAGAAATTGCGGGCGAAACTCTTGCCTTTGCCAGCGAAGGTACTTTCGGCCCTCACCCGATGATGCCGTATCTGCCAGCTAATAGAGAAATTGTGCTGTTATTAGATCGAGCCAACAATCTAGAAATAATCGGCGAATCTTTGTCCGTGGAAACTAACTACAGTCACCAGTTAGTTTCTAGTATCGAAGAAGCAGATGATTTTGCTAAAAAAGCTGGATTTACCGAACACGCAATGGTGGTTATAGTGGGCGACGCTGCTAAAGGAAATGGAGAAATTATTAAGGGAATAACTACTGAAAAGCAGTTGTTTGACGCGGTGACAGCAGGCTTAAGAAAATCGTCAACCGGCCGAGTTCACATCGAAACAGATATGCGGGCGATGTACAATCCAACTCGGATGAAAAACATCGAAAATGCAACTCTGGATTTAGTTAAAAAATTCAAGCAATTCTGCCCCGATTGCGGTTGGCCGGGATTCGATATTGCTGAGACGAAAATCGGATTGCCCTGCGGACTTTGCTATTTTCCGACTCAGCTAGCGCGATCGGCAATCTATAAATGCAAAAACTGCGGTTATACTAAAGAAAAACTATTTCCAGACGGTCGAGAGACTGCCGATCCTTCCCTGTGTCAATATTGCAACCCTTAGAAAAATAATTGCACAAAAATAGTAAAGTTTGCAACAATATTATTGAGAGTTCCCTAATAAAAGTTACTAATGATAGCTGTAGAAACCGAACGCAACTGGAAACCCGTTATTAAAGAATTCGAGGCTGTAGTCGGCAAAAACGGCGTGGTAAAGCGCCGCGAAGAATTGATTGTCTACGAGTGCGACGGGCTAGCCAGCTACCGCCAGCGGCCAGCTTTGGTGGTATTGCCGCGCACTACCGAGGAAGTGGCAAATGTGGTCAAAATATGCGATCGCAATTCCATTCCCTGGGTAGCCAGAGGCGCAGGCACCGGGCTTTCTGGCGGCGCTTTACCCGTAGAAAACTGCGTGCTGATTGTCACAGCCCTGATGCGAAAAATCCTGAAAGTAGACTTAGAAAACCAGCAAGTAGTCGTACAACCGGGAGTAATTAATAACTGGGTAACGCAAGCAGTTAGCGGTGCAGGTTTCTACTACGCACCAGATCCTTCCAGTCAAATTATTTGTTCGATTGGCGGCAACGTTGCCGAAAATTCTGGCGGCGTTCACTGCCTTAAATATGGAGTAACAACCAATCACGTTTTAGGATTAAAATTGGTACTTCCTGACGGTTCAATTGTCGATGTCGGCGGCGAAATTCCCGAAATGCCTGGTTACGATTTAACAGGTGTATTTGTCGGTTCCGAAGGCACTTTAGGCATCGCCACGGAAGTTACTTTGCGAATCCTGAAAGCGCCGGAATCGATTTGCGTTCTGTTGGCGGATTTTCCTAGCATAGAAGCAGCGGGCGAATCGGTTTCCGATATTATCAGCGCTGGGATTATTCCAGGCGGCATGGAAATCATGGACAATATCAGCATCAATGCTGTAGAAGATGTAGTAGCAACAGGATGTTATCCCCGCGATGCGGCGGCAATTCTGCTCGTAGAAATCGACGGTTTAGAAGTGGAAGTAGCTACAAACAAACAGCGAATTGCTGATATTTGCAAGCAAAATGGAGCGCGAAATATCACTACGGCCCATGACCCGGAAACGCGGATGAAAATTTGGAAAGGGCGGAAAGCTGCTTTTGCAGCGGCGGGTCATCTCAGCCCGGATTATTACGTGCAAGACGGCGTAATTCCGCGCACGCAAATGGCTTATGTTTTGAAAGAAATTGAGGGTTTGAGCGAGAAATACGGCTACCGGATTGCGAATGTATTTCACGCGGGAGATGGTAATTTGCACCCGCTGATTCTGTACGATAACTCGGTAAAAGGTGCGCTGGAAAAGGTGGAAGAATTGGGCGGGGAAATTCTCAGGCTTTGCGTGAAAGTTGGGGGAAGTCTTTCCGGGGAACACGGCATCGGCGCTGACAAGAAGTGTTTTATGCCGGATATGTTTTCGGAGGTAGATTTGGAGACGATGCAGTGGGTGCGTCAGGTGTTTAATCCGAAAGGTTTGGCGAATCCTGGGAAGATGTTCCCGACGCCGAAGACTTGCGGGGAAGCGGCGAGGGCTAAGGTTGAAACTTTTAAGAAGTTGGAGGGTGCAGAGGTTTTTTAATTCGCTATTTATGCGGGTAAGGTGAGCCGAAAAGCACCTGACAATTCTCTCTACAATGGGGATGCAAAGCCTCTAAGTATGCGTTACCAGCCTGATTCGGGTAACGAGAAAAAACGATTTTTCTCGTTTTTTAGGAGTGCGATCGTCCGGCTTGCTTATAGAGCAAGTTGGTAAGGCCCGCAATGGGGACGCCGTGCTAATGTGCGATCGGCATTTTGATAGTAAATTCCGTGCCCTTGCCCAATTCGGAACTACAATATAGTTCGCCGTTGTGTCTTTCTACAATAATTTGATAGCTAATTGACAAACCCATTCCCGTGCCTTTGCCAATGGGTTTGGTAGTAAAAAAGGCATCAAATATGCGCTGCTTGATTTCCTCAGTTATTCCCGGGCCGTTGTCGGCAATTTTAATTTCTACAAAATTGCCGACAACTTCCGTAAAAATCCTAATTTGGCTGACATTTTCTGGCATTTCTTGACAAGTTCGCCTACTGTTCGCATCATCTAAAGCATCCATCGCATTGCTGAGAATATTCATAAAAACTTGATTGATTGGCCCCGCAAAACACTCAACAGGCGGCAATTCTCCGTATTGTTTTACAATTTGAATAGGTAACATTTCTCCATTTCCTTTCAAACGGTGATTGAGAATTAACAGCGTGCCGTCAATACCTTCGTGGAGGTTAATGGGTTTCATCTGTGAATCGTCGTGCCGTGAAAAGTTCCGCAGCGACTGCACAATCTGGCAAATTCTATCGACGCCAACGCTCATTGAAGACAGTATTTGGGGTAAATCTTCAGCTAAAAAATCGAGATCTTTTTCTTCTCTTTCCTGTTGAATTTCCTCGACTGGATTAGGATAGTGATGTTCGTACAGTTCGAGGTGGTGAAATAAGTCTTGAGTATAATTTTTGAGATGAGCGAGATTGCCGTGAATGAAGCTCACTGGGTTGTTGATTTCGTGAGCGACGCCGGCAATTAGCAATCCCAAACTCGACATTTTTTCGCTCTGAACTAATTGGGAATGAGTGGTTTTAAGTTTGTTAAGTGCGGCGGCTAGTTGAGCTGCTTGTTCTCTGCTTTGTGCTTCGGAATTATGCAATGCTTCTTCGGCTTGTTTGCTCTGGGTGATGTCTCTCTGTACGCCAATAAAATGAGTTAATTTGCCAGTTCTATCGCGCACGGGAGATATTGAGAAACAATTCCAGAAAGTTGTTCCGTCTTTGCGGTAATTCTTTAATATTACCTTGCATTCGCTCTTTGTTTGCAAGGCTTGGCGAATTATTTCTACTGCCACCGGATCGGTATCGCTTCCCTGCAAAAATTGGCAGTTTTTACCGATAATTTCCTGCCGCCGATAACCTGTCATGCTTTCAAATGCGGGATTGCAATAAATAATTGGATGTTCTGGGTGAGTGGCGTCAGAAATCGTAACTCCGGTGCTAGTAGCTGCTATAGCTCGATCGTACAACCAAAGCATTTCTTCTGCGCGCTTGCGATCGGTAATGTCCCGCAGCGTAGCTAAATAAGCCATTTCTCCATCCCATTCCGTTTCCACCACCCGCATTTCTACTACAGCATTTGCTTTTTGCTTGCGAATAGCTTCAACTTCTGTTTGCACGACGCGAGTTCCTGGTGCTTCTGTTTTTCCAACTTGGGGAATAATATCCGTCGCCATCTCAATGTCGCAAGCTGAAACTTCTACTACTAAATTGCCAAAAAATGCTTGCCCTAGAAGTTCCTCTGCGGTGCAGTTAAACAGTGCTTCTGCTGACGGGTTGGCAAAACAAATAAGTCCTAGCTTGTTGACGATTGCGATGCCGTCAGCATTTTTTTCGATCACATTCCGAAACCGATATTCGCTAGCTTTCAAATCCTGCTGTAGCTGTTCCATTGCTCGCTCCATCTGCTGCATTTCGCACAGACTAAGACTATAAGCTTCTGAAATGTTGGCCTGTGTCGAGTTCTCGGCTGATTTTTTGGGCATTTCTTGGTAGTTTGTTCTATTGGTCATGTTTGTAGCCATGTTTTTCTGGTTCCTGCTAATATTACTGAGCTTATTTTCTGGATCGGCTTCTTGAAAAAACCTATTTAAACCTACCAAATTATTTTTTAGATTAAGGTATTGCGATCGCCCAATTTTCCGAAAAATTTAGGGGTAGAGCAATTTACACCCGATGCTAGGCTAGCACATTACTTTTAGAATTCATCATAAAACATCATTAAAATTCAAGAGCGATCGCCATACATTTATCTATTAAGTTTTATTAAGTAATTTCAACAACATTGACACTTACGTAGCGACACGAACTGTGCAAGCTGGATATGGCTTCAATCCCCCTCGCACTCACAAAATAACCAGTTCCACGCGCAAGTTCTACATATTTAGAAGCCACTGGTCAGTATAAAATATTATATAAGTTTGACAAAAAATATAGTCAAAAATAAGCGAACTCATCTTTGTTTCATGAAAAATAATCATAATTAGCCATTACCAAATCATCTCCCTGCGGGCAGATGTGATATAGAATATAACCTATCTATTTTTGCGATCGTAATTTCAAACCAATGGCACGTCTAGCACTTCTGAGCGTATCCAACAAAACCGGGCTAATCGACTTAGCGCGCAGTCTAGTAGAACAATTTGAATTTGACATAATTAGCAGCGGCGGGACAGCAAGCGCCCTCAAAGAAGCCGGAATCCCAGTTACAAAAGTTGCGGAATATACTGGTTCCCCCGAAATTTTGGGAGGGCGAGTTAAAACACTTCACCCGCGAATCCACGGAGGTATTTTAGCGCGCCGCGATGTAGCGCAAGATATCGCAGATTTAGCCGAAAATCAAATTCGGGCGATCGATCTAGTTGTAGTCAATTTGTATCCATTTGAAGAGACAATTTCTAAACCAGGAGTTACTCTAGCAGACGCAATTGAGCAGATAGATATCGGCGGACCAGCAATGTTGAGAGCTTCCGCCAAAAACCACGCTCATTTGACAGTTTTGTGCGACCCAGAACAGTACAATACTTATTTAAAAGAACTGCGGAAAAATGGCGGTGAAGCATCCTTGAAATTCCGGCAAAAATGCGCGCTGGAAACCTTCAAACATACAGCCAACTACGACAGCGCGATCGCAAATTATCTCAGCAGCCAATCCGCTGAAGAATCTTCGCTACCACAGCAGTTTAATTTATCAGGAAAAGAGTTGCAAACTCTCCGCTACGGCGAAAATCCCCATCAAGCCGCCACCTGGTATCAAAGCGGAAGTACACGGACAGGCTGGACGACTAGCACCATCCTGCAAGGCAAAGAATTAAGCTACAATAATTTAGTAGATTTAGAAGCAGCAAGGCGGCTAATCGTAGAATTCCCCGACACACCCGCCGCCGCTATTCTGAAGCATACAAATCCTTGCGGCACAGCCTTGGGAAAAACTATTTCTGAAGCTTATCAAAAAGCCTTCGACACGGATTCCGTCTCAGCTTTCGGTGGCATTGTCGCCCTAAATCGCCCGATTGATGCTGCTACTGCCACGGCGTTAACCAAAACTTTTTTAGAATGTATTGTCGCGCCGGGGTGCGAACCAGAAGCGGAAGAAATTATCAAGAAGAAGGCGAAAGTTCGAGTCTTGATTTTGCCGGATTTGACTCAAGGGCCGCCGCAAACTGTTAAAATTATTGCAGGTGGTTTGCTGGTTCAAGAGTCAGACAATGCAGTAGAAGAAACTAGCAAATGGCGGGCAGTTACTGAGAAACAGCCGACGGCGGAAGAGTGGGAAGAATTGCTGTTTGCTTGGAAAGTAGCGAAACACGTCAAATCAAATGCGATCGTTGTGACGCGCGATCGCACTACAATCGGTGTCGGCGCCGGACAAATGAATCGCGTCGGTTCGGTTAAACTAGCATTAGAACAAGCAGGAGAGAAGAGCAAAGGAGCGATTTTGGCTAGTGACGGTTTCTTCCCCTTCGACGATTCAGTCAAAACTGCGGCTGAGGCTGGAATAATTGCGATCGTCCAACCGGGCGGAAGTATGCGCGATAAAGATTCCATTGAAGCAGCCAACCAACTCGGAATCACAATGGTTTTCACCGACATCCGCCACTTTTTGCATTAGGAATAATACCTAGCAATTTTCAATTGTGTATCATAGGGTAGGGATACAATAGTGTTCGGGGGTGTCAATAAGCGCCTAAATCTTTTGTATCCCTCGTTGATAGCAGAGTCTCGATCCCCCCTAAATCCCCCTTAAGAAGGGGGACTTTGAGAATACTCTTATCCCGTCTTAAGAGGGGAGACTATGACACTCTTATCCCCTACTAAGACGGGAGACTATGACACTCTTGTCCCCCCCTTTTTTCAGGGGGGCTAGGGGGGGATCAAAAAGACTGTGACACCAATCAAAACTGTTATATCCTAACGACTTGCCAGTTGCGTCCTTAAAAAAATATGACTTACACTCAACAACAAATTAAACCCCAAGACGTAAAAGTTAAAATCCTCCTCACCGGCGGACATCAGTGCACCATTACGCTCAAATCCGACACACCATTATTGCACAGCCTAGTCAAAACATTAGTCGATCGCACCCAACCCACAGTAGGTTTTTCCACCTTATTTCAAATCCCCATAGACGACGGGCGTTCCGCCCTTTCTTTTCCCAGCGAACACCTAGTCGGATTAGTTACTGAACCCCCAATTTACTTGCAGCAACTGCAACCGCAGCAGCCAGCAACTCCCGCAGAAATTCCCATCGAAATTCCCGCAGAAATTCCCGCTCCTCCGCAGCCTGTAAATGACGACTTAATATCTCGCTATGCCCAAATAGACAACTTTTTGACACCAGCCGAAAAGAACAAACTAATTAAATATGTTTTAGCAAAAGAATCAGAATTTGTGAGTACCAGCACCTCCACAAATGCCGAAGATTACCGCCGTTCGATGGTCCTCCACTCATTCCCGGAATTTTCAACACTGATCCTGAATCGCATCAAAGGAATTCTCCCCGACGTGCTGCGAAAATTAAATATCCAATCATTTGCGCTTGGTGATATAGAAGCTCAGCTAACCATGCACAACGACAACAACTTTTATAAACTTCATAACGACAGTGGTTCTCCAGATACGGCCAGCCGATTTTTTACTTATGTTTACTATTTCAATCGAGAACCAAAAGCTTTTTCAGGTGGGGAATTGCAAATTTATGACAGCAAAATCGAGAACAATTTTTATGTAGCGGACGAGACATTTAGAACCGTTGAGCCTCGTAATAACAGCATTGTATTTTTTCTTAGTCGGTATATGCACGAAGTTTTGCTAGTTAGCTGTCCCTCGAAAGCTTTTGCTGATAGTCGTTTTACTATTAATGGCTGGGTGCGTAAAGCGGATTGAGACTTGTTGCATAAATTTTTTATGAATAGCAAAACCACAGATTTAAGGCAGATAAACGGAGATAAACGCAGATATTTTCAAGAGAGGACGTACGGTTGAAACCGCGCCTACAAAAACAAAACCCGCCGACGCGGGTTGAAGAATGGATGGTTAACATTACGTTTTTTATTGACACCGCATTTTCCTCAGTTCGCGGAGGCAGACTTGGTTTGTGTAGACGCGGTTTCAACCGCCGTTTACGTCTCCCGCGATGCTATATTTACTCCAGTGCTCCAGCACTTTTTAGCAATTTCACCACACTGGAATAACTCTTAAACTCAGCCAGCATTAAAGCTGTATAATTTCCCGGATTTTTGTGGTTTAGCTCTGCACCAGCATCAATTAAAATTTTTACGGCCTCAGCATAACCCCGATGTGCGGCCCACATTAAAGCAGTTGCGCCCGAATCATCCAGCAAGTTGACATCCGCACCTTTTTCGACTAATATTTGGACGATCGCCATATAACCGCGATCGCACGCCTTCATTAAAGCAGTTTTCCCCAAATCCGCCGGGACATTGGGATCAGCACCGCCGTCAAGTAAAACTTTCACCGTCTCGGTATGTCCGTGAAATGCAGCCAGCGTCAAAGCCGTCTCCCCAAAGTTTTTCGCATTCAGAAACTCAGCCTGATTTGAGTTTACTTTTTGCAGCAAAGCTGATACGATCGCACTATGGCCGTGAACAGCCGCCACCAGCAAAGGCGTATCGCCCAACCGATTTCTCGCACCGACACTAGCACCTCGGTTTAAGAGCAATTCCACCACATCTTCGCAGCCTTCAACCACCGCAAAATTCAACGCAGTTTCATCATCTTTATCCTTAGCGTTGATATCCGCGCCAGCATCGAGTAAGATATGTGCGATCGGCAAATTTCCCCCAGCCGCAGCGGCCATCAAAGCCGTGCCCCCATCTCCATTTTTCACATTCGCATTAGCACCCGCAGCAAGCAAAATTTGCACCACATCAGTATTGCCGGAATCTGCAGCCAAAGTTAAAGCAGTTTCGCCCTCTTTGTCGCGAATTTCGACATCAGCACCAGCAGCCAATAGCGCCTCGACAACAGCCAAATTTCCCACCGTCGCAGCTAGCATCAAAGCAGTTTTGCTCTCTAGATTTTTAACATTAGCATCCGCGCCGCAATTGAGCAAAATTCGCACAATTTCAGCGCTACCTTGACGCACAGCTAAAAACACCATAGAATTGTCAGCAACCGCACCCGCATTTACCAAAGCTTTAACAACAGCTAGATGACCGGAGAAAGCAGCTATTTTCAGAGCAGAATCTCCATCTTTATCTCGCACATTTACATCAGCATTAGCATCAAGTAACATCCGCACAACATTGATATCGCCCTTGAGAGAAGCCGCCATCAAAGCCGTACTTCCATCATCATTTTTAGCATTAACATCAGCACCAGCAGCCAGCAACAGCCGCACAGAGTCAGCCTGTTTGTGAGCCGCCGCCAGCATCAAAGCCGTTAGCCCAAAACGCCTGCTCACCTGGTTGACATTAGCGTCATTGTTTAGTAGAGTACGCACGATTTCTGTATAGCCCTTTTGGGCAGCAAACATCAAAGCCGTCGTCCCCTCAGAGTCTTTGGCATTAGCGTCAACGCCCTTAGCGAGTAAAGCTTGGACGTGAATAATGTTGCCAGTCTTGGCGGCTTGAATCAATACAGCGTCTTGTTTAGTGGCAGGCATAATAGTGTCTCGTTCTGTATGTTTTTACCATCACATGAGAGGGACTTACTGGTATACTAAGTTTTATGAAGTATGTTTGCTAATCCTGAGAACACCATGAACCTCGAAATTCCGCAGTCAGTGAAAGTTTGGAGCCAATTCTTCCACCCAGTTTTAATGTGGGTATTGCTAGCAATCTCCTTTTATGCTTTGTATCTCGGCCTGCAAATCCGCCGGACTAGAAGTGCCGAAGGCGAAGTCAAAAAAGAGTTAATTAAGGGCAAATTCAACATTAAACACCACCAGATGGGCTCTTTGCTGCTAGCCTTGATGGTAACGGGGGCGATCGGCGGAATGGCCGTCACCTACATCAACAACGGCAAATTGTTCGTGGGTTCCCACTTGCTCGCAGGGTTGGGAATGACGGCAATAATTGCGATCGCAGCCTCGCTAACTCCTTTGATGCAAAAAGGCAACAATTTGGCCAGAAACGCCCACATTTTTCTAAATGTTGTGCTGTTAGGGCTGTTTGGCTGGCAAGCAGTAACAGGCGTGGAAATCGTGCAGAGAATTATCAGCAAAATGTGATAATTTGGGCAAGATTGCTAATTGCTAATTGCTTTGGGGCGATTGGTGATTAGCAATTAAATTGTCATATTTTTTAGTGGTTTAAGAACCCAGCTTACCTTTGGATGATATAATAGACTCAAGTTAAATTGAGCTAATAATTTATAAGATTAATTAGGGAGCTTTTTGAAATTAAAAGAAGCAAAGCCATGCTAGAAAACCTGATCAAATACTTTGTCTACGCAACAAAAGGCTATATTACAAAAACGCAGTTAATCAAGTTTTTGTATTTGGCCGATCTTTATGCGGTCAAATGGACAGACAAGCAGCTGACTGATTTAGATTGGCGTTATTATTACTATGGGCCTTGGAATGAAGGCATAGACGCTATTTTAAATCAAATGAATGGCAAAGAGATTGTTCAAGAATCTCAGGGAGAAAGTAGATTCATCAGACTTGGTGAGGGAGCTGGCAATGTGGATGATTTAAAGTTACCTTTAGGTCTGAAGCTCATGCTTGACAACATCAGGAGAGAATGGGCGGGTGCAGGAGAGGATAAACTGAACCAGTTACTAGAATATGTGTATAGCACTGCTCCCATGCTTGAGGTTAAATATAGCCACGAACCAGAGGAACAGGTGAGACTTAATCTGTACAAAGAAAGAGAAAAGTTAATGAGTGAATTGGGGTGAGCGAGTGGCTGGACAAAAACCGCGTCAAGGTTGGATTTATTTTATCAATCCCTATAAAGTATCTCTTCGTTGCAAACTCGGTCATCATCATATTTATGAGATAAATGAACCAGGGGAAATTGAGTGCAAGACAATTTATTGCACTGAGGTGATTAATTCGAGTCTGGTTTTTCGGGGAGAGCATCCTTATATTGTTTGGACAAGTGACCAATTTCAAGATCAATCTAAATACATCCAAACTTTGACGCTGATTCCGTTGACTTCACAAGAAACCTATAAAGGTTTGCCAACTGTATATCCGATTAATTCTACAAGCACAAATGGTCTTTCTAATAATTCCTTCACTCTAGTGCATCAGATATGTACTGTTGATGCTAACTGTTTTAAAGATTCGGAAGGGGATTGGCTTAAGCGAGTTGGACAACTGGATAAAGCAGATAAGGAAGCGATAGAGGAACGTTTAAAGTATTTTTTGAATCTTGGGGATAATCCGGGTGAAGATTGGTTTATTAAAAATGCGTCTATAGAACTTTTGCAGAAAGTGTTTGAGCTTCTACCGGATGAAACCACAAAAAGTATGGCTATAGAAAAACTGATCGACGATTTGCGATCGTAGTCAATAGACATTTCCAAAAAATCAAATATCGCGTAGGAGTACGATCCCATAGCCTGGGGAGGATGAAGCATTTGCGGATAAAATCGCCCGTTTTCAACATAAATTGTCGCCCCTGGGTGTACTCCTTAAATCTCGCTCAAAAACTTGAGATTATTTGTTGGAGATGTCTAGTCAAACAGTGTCGGCGGACTTCATTTTAAACCTACATAGGCTGGTTTTGTTCTAAATAAACCAACCACACTGCTTGCAACGCGATATAAGGGCATCTTTGTCAGGCAAATCAGATTGATTTTTGGGGAGGTGTTTCATTTGATTATTGTGCAGTTTACCATAAGAGGTGTGCCGTAAGGTAGGTGCAACGTACACAATGAGGTTTTCTCTATCATCTGGATAGTGATTACCTGGAGCAATAGCAATTAGGTTGAGGTCAAAAAGTGTATGTATATCCGCTCGCAAGAGCAACCCATTATAGATAGTATTATCTTCAGTCTCACAGTAAGGGATGATATGAGCAGCTTCTAGGGCTTCTTCGGCGTCGCAGCCAGTAATAGCACAGCAATAGCCGTAAGCCTCAAGTAAATCTTTACGAAACTTTGGCTGTCCTCGTCTTTGAGCGATAGACCGTGAAACTCGCTCTCTTGCTTCCTCTCGACTTTTTGGGGTGAAGTCCCCTTCAGTATCCAGATGTTCACCTATAGATTCAAGCTCCTCATTTTCGAGAGCAACTGTATAGTTAATTGAGTCTTGATTATTTTGATTGTACTCTAAATCAACGATTGTTTTAAGAGTTTTGTGTTCTATTTCACACATCCCTAAGCGAGAGAAAAAGCTTTTAAGAACAAGAATTTCACAGTCTTTATATTGAGTGCATAATGCTGCATTTACACTAAGCAATCCTTCTGTGTAAATTCGTACTCTTGAATTCAAGGCTTTGAGTCCTTCTAATCCGGGTTTCCAAACTACTTCCAAGGTTAGGGGAAGCATTAATAAACCCCAACGAGGAAAATGCCCATCAGGAATTTCCTGCAAGTCTAGAGTTATTTGATTATTAGTAAGCCAGCCTTCTTCAGGAAGCCACCATTTTAGGTAACCAGCACCTAGTTCACTGAAGGTAGAGAAGCTTGCTTTAGCCCGTCTTTCCTGACAAATTATTTTCCATAGCCTATTTTGAATACTAAAACCAAACTTCGTATCACTGTAATACTGCCATAGTAAATCGATTGTGCATAAATCTGTGCAAGGGAATTTCTCAATATCTTCAATTGTTAAGGATTCATAATCTCTCTGATTTTTTCCACTAATCGTTAAGATTAATTTTGTTGTCTCAGCATCAGCTCGTAGCCAATTCTTTTTAACTAACAAGTCGTGTAGCTTGGTGTAATCTGCATCAACTTCAGATAAAAGTTGAATTTCAGCCATAGTATATACCTATTCGATCTATGATTACCTTTGATATTAGAAGATTGTCCTACTGAACTGAGTCAATCAAATCAATCCGCAATTTCACCATTAATCTCATCAATCAGCGCTTCTAGTCCATCTGAATTATGCACCAACCGAGCCGGCCGCTGTTATAAAGCCAAAACTCAAGAGGGTTTTCTCGATCGCCCAAACGGCATTTTAGCCACATCTAACAAAAATTAAAAAAGGCGGCACCCAGATTTGAACTGGGGGTGGAGGTTTTGCAGACCTCTGCCTTACCACTTGGCTATGCCGCCGTCACGTCTTAAATTTGACGTTTTCTTATAGTACACCAAATCTAGAAAATTTTAACATAGCTGTCAAAAATTTCGTAAAGCGCAGCTATCCCGTAGGGAATCGCCCTTTTTTCCCATATCCCCAAAACCCATCCGAGGCTATTCTAGAACTACATCGATCGCGCGCAACACCAGCCATGACACCAGTTTCTCCCCTACTCGTCGCCCAAATCACCGACACTCACTTGTTTGCAGAGATCGATCGACAATGGAAAGGGATCTCGACAGCCCGCACCCTCGAAACAGTTCTCGATCGCCTGCAACAGATACAGCCGCCGCCCGACTTACTCCTGCTGACAGGGGACTTATCCCAAGACGAAACACCCGAATCCTACGAGCTCCTCGCCTCCCTCATCGCCCCCCTAGGAATTCCCGCCTACTGGATACCTGGGAATCACGACAACATCCCAGTCATGCAGCAAATATTAGATAAGCCGCCCATTTCCCCAGAAAAATCATTTCACCTAGGAAACTGGCAGTTTCTGCTGCTTTCGAGTGTCGAAGCCGGATGCGACGGCGGGCGGCTTTCCCCAGAGACTTTGGATTGGCTGGACTCTCAACTGCAACAAACGGGCGATCGATTTGTTATGATTGCTTTGCACCATCATCCGCTGGCGATCGACTGTGAAATCATGGACAGCATGATGCTGCACAATGCGGATGAATTTTTTGCAATTGTCGATCGATACCCTCACATAAAAATCGTCCTTTGCGGCCACATTCACCAAGAATTTCAACAACAGCGAGGTTTAGTTGCTTATTTGGGCACACCCAGTACCTGCATCCAACTGTTACCCAAAACCTCTCCGATTGTCCTCGACACCATCGGGCCCGGATTTAGATTGCTCGAATTGGCGATCGACGGTACTTGGGATACTAAGATTGAGCGAGTAGCCGGAGAACCTGCAATATCTTGATTTTTACAGTTAAGAGGTCGTTGTGCGATCGACCCAATCGAAGAATTATCTTATTTCCCGTAAAATAACCGTTACCAAGTTCGATCGTTCGGACTTGTGTGCGCCTCAAAACTCAGAAGACAGAAGTCCTCACTACCAACCATTTATCCTCACTGCAAACCGATTTAATAGTCTGCGTTCAAGGTGACATGATATCAAGCAGGTTTGCGATCGTACAATCACAAGTCCTAGAACATATTTTTTGCGCTGTTACATATGCTAAAAAATATTTCTCTACAATATACAAAATTGTCAATCTGTCAAAAGATATATTTTATTATTCATTCATATATTTTATCATTCGTAATGACCGTAGATTGCAGAAATAGCGAGAGCGATCGGCAACTAACAACAATAGATCGGGCAACTTTAAAAAACAGGAAAAACTTAATATGTCTGAAGTCAATGGCGTCATGATGCAGTATTTCCACTGGTATACCCCCGATGACGGAAACCTGTGGAATCAGCTAGCCGAATCTGCAAAAGATTTAGCTAAAATTGGCGTTACATCTCTGTGGTTGCCACCCGCCTATAAAGGAACGGGCGGCGGTATGGATGTGGGCTATGGCGTCTACGACTTGTTCGATTTAGGCGAATTCGACCAAAAAGGGTCAGTACGCACTAAATACGGTACAAAAGATGAGTATTTGCGCGCAATCAAAGCTGCACAAGATGCTGGAATTCGGATTTATGCCGATGTTGTCTTCAACCACAAATTAGGTGCCGATGCCCAAGAAGAAGCCGAAGCCACACCCTTCAATCCAGACAACCGCAATGACACCGTAGGTGAATATCAAAAAATCAAAGCTTGGACGCATTTTACTTTCCCTGGCCGCGACAAAAAATATTCCAGTATGGAGTGGCATTGGTGGCATTTTGACGCCATTGATTACAACGTTTACGACACTGACAACCATGCCATTTACCTGCTAAAAGGCAAAGAATTTGATGAGGGAGTAGACCTAGAAAAAGGCAATTTTGACTACCTCATGGGTTGCGACTTAGATATGGACAACCCAGAAGTCACTGGGGAATTAAAATACTGGGGCGAGTGGTATGTGGATACAACAAATGTTGACGGATTTCGTTTTGATGCCGTCAAACACGTAGCAGCAGGATTTTTCCAAGAGTGGTTGGAACACGTCCGCAACTATGCCAAACGCGACCTATTTGCGGTAGGTGAATATTGGTCTTACGAAGTGGAAGCTTTGCATTACTTCATCCAAGCAACGGACGGTAAAGTATCCTTATTTGATGCGCCCCTCCACTATAACTTCCACGCTGCTAGCAAGGCCGGCAACAGCTACGACTTGCGAACAATTTTCGACGGCACCCTCGTTCAACAGCAACCAACTCTAGCCGTTACTTTGGTTGACAACCATGATTCTCAACCCTTGCAATCGTTAGAATCAGTTGTCGAATCTTGGTTTAAACCCCTTGCTTACGCTTTAATCCTGCTGCGGAGTGAAGGATATCCCTGTATTTTTTACCCGGATTATTACGGTGATCACTATAAAGATACAGCAAATGATGGCAATGAATACGAGATTTGGTTAGACAAACATCAGTGGATTCTAGATAAATTGCTGTTTGCGCGCCAAACCTATTCTTACGGGAATCAATACGATTACTTCGACCACGCTAACACAATTGGCTGGACGCGACTAGGAAACGAAGAACACCCTGGTGGCATGGCTGTGGTACTAAGTAATGGAGGCGATGGCACTAAGTTTATGGAAGTCGGACAACCCAATCGAACTTATATTGACATCATGGAACACGTCAAAGAACCCATCGTAACAAATGACGACGGTTGGGCAGATTTTAGGTGTAACGCCGGTTCAGTTTCTGTCTGGGTTCCGCAGCAGTAAGCATGACCGCAATTTTGACGGAATCCTCTGTCTAAAGTAGGGTGCGCTAGGCGCACCTTACCGCTACAATTATCGCATTAAACAAATTTTTACTTAGCTGTTTTTGATGACTCAAGCCTATTCGTAGTGATGACTTCAGTCCTATATCTCTATACTTATATTTATAAAAATAGCCCAAAATAAATTACATAAAAAAATATGAAACTTGCAGAAAAAGTTGCCGTTATTACCGGCGGCGGGTCGGGAATTGGTCGTGCAGCAGCAATTTTAATGGCCAAGGAAGGCGCAAAAGTTGCTATTATCGATCTAAGTTTAGAAACGGCGCAAGAAACAGTCCGCAAACTAATCAATGAAGGAGGCAGCGGGCTGGCAATTGCCGCAGATGTGGGTCATTCTGGGCAAATGCAGCAGGCATTTCAAACAATTTTTGACGAATATCAAAGAATTGATATTGTGTTCGCCAATGCGGGGATTAACGGTATCTGGTCGCCGGTTGAAGAAATAGGACTCGATGAGTGGGAACGGACAATTAACACCAATCTGACGGGAACATTTTTGACTGTAAAATATGCAGTTCCTTATCTAAAAAAACAAGGAGGTTCGATTGTGATTACCTCATCGATTAATGGCACCAGAAGCTTCAAAAAAGTTGGCGCTACAGCTTACGCTTGCAGCAAAGCTGCCCAGGTAGCTTTAGCAAAAATGCTGGCGCTAGAACTTTCTCCGAGTCACATCAGAGTCAATGTTATCTGTCCGGGCGGGGTGCTGACTGGGATCAATGAAAGCACTGTTAAGCGCCATCTCGATCGCATTCCAGTTGACCGCGATTGCCTTCAAGATATGATTCCTTTGACTGATAATACCGCTGGTTCGAGCCTAGATATCGCGAAATTAGTGTTATTTCTGGTATCGGATACCTCCAGTTTTATCACGGGTACTGAAGTCTGGATTGATGGCGGCGGTTCTTTGGTTTAAAAGTTCAATAGTTGATTAGATCGAATACGGTTGCATGGGAATTATTATGTAGAGATAATTCGGCGGTTGAAACCGCGTCTACACAAACGATGTCGGCCTGCGCCGACGAATTCATAAAGGGGAGTCCCAACCCGGATTTGGTATAATCACTAATGACCAATGACTAATGACTAACTCTCCATTGTTTGACAGCAGTTTGTAATGTTGGCGGCAGCCAGTTATCATACTGAGGATAAACAGGCAAACGTTGCACGAGTTGCCATCCGGCTGCTGCTAAAATTTCTGTTAAAGTTTGATGTTGCAGGTGAGGATAATCGGGATTAACTTCATCCAATGGCCCGATTCCGCCTAAATCTGTCGCACCTGCTTCTAAACAAGCCAGCAATATATCCGGTTGTGCAACTAAATTTGGCGGGATTTGCAGGGAGATTTCTGCAGGTAAAATGCTGCGGGCGATCGCAATTACTTGCGGCATTTTTGTAGCATCAAAAACTTCACCGTCCCAACTTTGCTGATTTCCGGGGCTGTGGGGCTGGAGGATAACTTCTTGAATGTGATTGTAGCGCGAATGAATCCGGGCGATCGCCTCCAAAGTCTCAATCCAATCAGCCTTACTTTCCCCGATTCCCAACAGCAAACCAGTCGTAAACGGAATCTGTAATTCCCCAGCCCATTCTAACTGTTGCAGCCGCAGCGCCGGCACTTTACTCGGTGCGTGTCGGTGAACAGTTTGTAACAAATCGGGGGACAACTGTTCTAGCATCAGTCCCATTGAAACATTCACATGTTTTAACTGCGCCATCTCCTCAAAGCTGAGCGGCCCTACATTAGTATGCGGCAAAAATCCGAGACTAAGTGCCAGTTGGCACAAATCGTAAATCCGCTGAAACCAAGCTTTTCGCCGTTGACTATTGGGATGTACTTCGCCGCTGAGGATCAGAATTTCAATTACACCTTGAGGAAGCAGCAACTCAAGCTGTGTTTCGGCTTCTGGGAGTGTCAGCCAAGGACTTTGCAGCGGTTGGGCCCGAAAATTGCAATAGGTGCAGCGGTTGAAACACTCGTAGGTGGGAACTAGAGTATAAGCGGGGCTGTAGGTGACGGTGCGGGACATTCCTTGGGATTTTGAGCGATCGGACTCGATCGACAGCTATATATATAAGTGCGAGTTTTGCGGTTGGCGATCGCACAACTTCATGTATCTTAACACTCATGCCTGTCCCGAATCTCGTTACCAGCTAGATTATGAAAATTATTTTTTTCGTGCGATCGCCCGTAAACTCCGCACTCGGCTGTTTAAAATCCCCATACAGCAAGCATTATAGCTTCAAATAAGATTTGCTTATAACTGTAATCACAAAAACTGTGCTTAAAACCCCTTTACAAACTGAAATAAAAGGTTTATGTTATTTACATGGCGGAACACAAAGCCGTCACGAACATTGAAAACCAAATAAAGCAATCATAAACAAATGACAACAACCTTACAGCAGCGCGAAAGCGCCAACGTCTGGGAACGCTTTTGTGAGTGGGTCACAAGCACCGACAA
>NZ_JAUBRI010000062.1:0-41231 GCF_036701795.1 Microcoleus sp. N9_A1 | reverse complement strand
AGAACATGACAGGCAATTTAACTAACCTTATAAATGCAGGCTGTCCCGTGAAAACGAGCGCCTAAGATACTGTCCAGCTTTTTATATGCGCCTGTCATCAGTCATGGGAGCTTATCTACGCAACAGACTTGTGAGTGTCTAAGGGGCGGGCCAACTTCACCAATTTCTGATGTCCGATCACAACACTTTTTACTGTCATGTGTACCTATAGGCAAGAAACTTTAATGGTTTCTTTATCTTTACTCGTGTTACGATTCAATTACAACCGTGTCTGCGATTCGATTACAACCGTGTCTGCGGTTCTATAGCCTGCGGTCTACGGTTTGAGCGCCTGACTCTTTTAAGATACAAGGGGCGGGTTTAGCTAAGGATATATGATATAAATGACTAAAAAAAAGGCTAAACCCGCCCTCTCAGTCATCAGTCATCAATCATTAGCATTTTGTAGGGGCGGGTTTAGCTAAGGATATATGATACAAATGACTAAAAAAAAGGCTAAACCCGCCCTCTCAGTCATCAGTCATCAATCATTAGCATTTTGTAGGGGCGGGTTTAGCTAAGGATATATGATATAAATGACTAAAAAAAAGGAAAAACCCGCCCTCTCAGTCATCAATCATTAGTCAGTAGTCATCAATCATCAGTTATCAGGAAAAATGAAGAATGAACAATGAAGAAGGAAGAAGGAAGAAGGGAAAATCACCAATCAGCAATTCCCAATCACCAACTTCCAATTACCAACTCCCCGTTACCAATTCCCAATTACCAACTCCCCGTTACCAATTCTCAATTATAGATATGAACATGGTTGGTCAACTTTTAGACAGGCGTTATCGCGTAGTGCAAATTCTCAGTTCAGGAGCTTTTGGACAAACTTATTTAGCTGTCGATACTCGCCGGCCGGGCCACCCTCAATGTGTAGTCAAACAACTACGCCCTCCCAGCAACACTTCCACAGTTCTCAAAACCGCTTACCGCTTATTTAAACAAGAAGCAGAAATATTAGAAAAGCTGGGAAAACACGATCAAATTCCATTTTTACTAGCTTATTTTGAAGAAGCCAATCAATTCTACCTCGTCGAAGAGTTTGTACCCGGACACGCCCTAAATAGGGAAATTGTGGCCGGTCAACCTTGGCGGGAAGAAAGAGTGCTGGATTTGTTGGAAGAAGTGTTACAACTTCTCGCCTTCGTACACTCTCAGGGAGTGATTCACCGCGATGTTAATCCCTCCAACTTAATCCGCCGCAAACCAGACGGCAAATTAGTTTTAATTGACTTCGGTTCGGTTAAAGAAGTTGCGAGTCACGTCAGTGACTACGATACAGAATTTCCGCGCACCATTGCTACTGGAACTCCGGCTTATATGCCGATCGAACAATTTCAAGGCAACCCGCAATTTAGCAGTGACCTCTATGCAGTCGGGATGATGGCAGTCCAAGCTATCACTGGTTTACCCGGTACGGATTTGCCAAAATTGCAAGATCCGAGTCCTTCTCATACCGGGGAAATTGTTTGGCGAAACCGATCTCAATGTTCTGTGGGATTAGCAAATATAATTGACAAAATGGTCTGTCACCAATTTGCCAAGCGCTATCAATCTGCAGAGGAAGTTTTGGTAGCTCTCAGCAAGTTGAGACACCGCCAAGATCCTGTGAATACGGCTCACAAGAAAAGTATTGCTCCCAGCTTAGTGTCTTCTGATCGTTTTTATTCACGTTTGGGAAGTCGATTTTGGTTGCTGATTTTGGCGGGCGTAGGGGCGGCGATAGTTCTGATATTTCTGTTTAGTTATGGGAGCCGACCGAATCCGATTAAAGCTAAGGAATATTACGAACAGGGAGTAGAAAAGTCTCGCAATCAAGAGGCGGATGCAGCTTTGCAGGCTTTTAATAAGTCAATTCAATTGAATCCTAAAAATGCTGAGAGTTTTTACCAGCGCGGTAATGTTAATTATGATTTAAAAAAGTATCAAGAAGCAATTGCGGATTATTCTCAGGCTATCGCTCTCAATCCTAAATATGTTCAGGCTTATTTTAACCGCGGCCTAGCCCGTCACGATTTTAACGACAAGCGTGGGGCGATTGAGGATTACACTCAAGCTTTGAATCTCCAGCCCAACGATGTTGATACATATTATGAAAGAGGAGTTACTTATTTAGAACAGCAAGACTACAAGATGGCTCTTCAGGATTTTACCGAAGTAATTCGGTTGCAGCCGAACCTTGTTAAAGCTTATCATTCGCGGGGACTGGCTCGTGCTGGGAGCGGCGATTTGCAGGGGGGAATTGGAGATTATACTGAGGCAATTAAACTTGATGCTAAGAATGTTGATGCTTTTTACAGTCGGGGGAGAGCTCGCTTTCACCTAGGAGATTATCAGGGAGCTTTGGCGGATTATTCTCAGGTAATTGCGATCGATCCCAAGAGTGGAGATGCTTACGCTAATCGTTGTAGCACGCAGTTGAATTTGGGAGCGCATCAAGCGGCAATTGACGATTGCACTCAGGCAATTTCGCTAAGCGATGAGGATGGGGTTCCTTACAACAATCGCTGCATTGCTTATTTAAACTTGAAGGATTATCCGAAAGCAATTGCCGATTGCACTCAAGCGCTGACAGTAAATCCGAATGATTTTAATGCTTTTAACAATCGTGGTTTAGCTCGCAGCGCCGGGGGTGACGCCCAGGGGGCGATCGCAGATTTTACAGCAGCAATCGGGTTCAATCCCAACAATGCTGAAGCTTACGCCAATCGGGCTAAGATTTATCAGGAGTTAAAGAATTACAATAGTGCGATCGCCGATTATGTGCAGGCTATTCGGATCAGTCCGAATTATGCTGGTGCTTACTACGGTAGAGGCATGGTTCGCCGCTCATTGGGAGACAAAGCGGGAGCAATTAGCGATTTAGAAAAAGCCGGCAAAATGTTTCTAGATCAAGGACTTACTGGCGGTTACAAAGACACACAATTTGAGATTGAAAAACTCAAGTAGTCATTAGTCAGTTGTCAGTTGTCAGTTGTTAGTTGTTAGTTGTTAGTTGTTAGTTGTTAGTCAACAGTTAACAGTCAACAGGCAACAGTCAACAATGCCATGCCCAATTCCCTTTAAGAATTTTGAAGTCTCTTCACCAATTCATAAAACGGTTCCCAATTATCCTCAATAGCTATGGACTCCCACACAGCCTCAATCGTCGGTCTCAACAGCGATTGTTCGGGATTGTGCTTCCGCAACCTATCCGCCATTTTGTCCATATCATCCGCCGACAAACTTTGCAAAACGTGATAATAAAACTGCCGCCAAGGTGCTATCAAATCGGCCGGTTCCGCCTCCGCAAAAATTAGACTAGCATCATCTCGCCAAGTGCCAGAGAACTGTCTTCGCAATTCCCAAAAGAAATCGTGATAGGCTACTTGAGACTGCGCCAGCATTTTAATTGTCACCTTCAACAACTCATCTCCCTCCGCCTCTGGCAAATCCTCAAATCCCAATTTGTTGAGCATCAACTGCCGATAAGCTGCATTATAATAATCGCCAAACTTTGCCAAAGCAGCATCCATATCAGCTTGAGGAATTGCCGCTGCTAGCGGTTGCTGGAGCTTTTCTAAATTCCCCTGGCAAATAAACGGTTGATTGCCGTAACAATAAAGACCGTAATGGTCGAAATAAGCTGCTGTAAATTCCGGCTTATAAGTTGGGATAAAAGCAAAAGGCCCGTAATCAAAACTTTCTCCTGTAATCGACATATTATCAGTATTCAGCACTGCGTGGCAAAATCCTGCCGCCATCCACTGAGCGACTAATTCAGCTACTCGCTTGACTAAATCTGCATAAAATAGCGCATATTTTTCTGCAGGCGAAACACCGGCATTACTTGCTTCTAAATGCAGTTCTGGATAGTAATATTCAATAACAAAATCTAAAAGTTTTTTAGTTAAATCCGGGCGCCGGATATAGTGCAGTCTTTCAAAAGTGCCAAAACGGATGTGAGAGTGGCTGAAACGCACCATTACAGACGATCGCGTGGGTGATGGTTCGTCGCCCCGCCACAAAGCATCCCCAGTTTCAACTAAACTAAAACAACGAGATGTCCGAACTCCCAATCGGTGCAAAGCTTCGGCGGCTAAAACTTCGCGAATTCCCCCTTTGAGAGTGAGTCTACCATCAGCGCTGCGCGAGTAGGGCGTGCGGCCGGAACCTTTAGTGCCGAAGTCGTAAAGTCTGCCGTCTGTACCGCGAACTTGACCGTATAAAAAGCCTCTACCGTCGCCTAAATTCGGGTTATATTCGTTGAATTGATAGCCGTGGTAACGGAGTGCGAGAAAGGGACGCACACAGTGAAATTCGCCGAATGCTTCGATGAAATGTTGGTCGGTTACTTGTGCGGGGTCTAAACCCAATGTCGGCAATAATTGGTCATTGCGGAAGCGGAGAATATGCTGCGGAAAATCGGCAGCAGGGACTTCATCAAAATAGTCGCCACCGAGGGATTCGATGGCGGGTTCGTAGTTGAGGGAAAGTAAAGGATTTGACATTTTTATATTTTATCTTGAAATTGGCGATCGCTCCAAATTATATACGGGTAAGGTGCGGACTGCATTGGTGTCAATAATTGCCTCATACCCTTGGTCTCTCTCGTTTATAAGTAACTAAACAAAATTAATTACAGAAAGACTCCTTGCTAGGTAAGGCTTTCACGCGAAATATTGTGTAATTAATTTTGCACGACTACTTAGCCGAGTTCGATACCCCTCGCATCCCAGGGCTGTTTCATGCTCAAACTTTAGCTATGCTAACATTTGAGCATGAAACCTTAATGTCTTCCTCGAACGCAAAAAATTTTTACGGTCAATTTTATTGATAGGTGAATTAACCGTTTTCCTTGCTAAAAATGGGGTTGAAGGCTTAAATTTTTTAAATTTTAGTGGGCTTCACCAGCTAATATACCTTTTCCCCTATTTAAAATTGGTCAACACCCCGTAAATCGCCCAAATTGCCATCGCCCGCAAATAGTGACTCGCCCGAAAAGTCCCCCCCGCCGTAATCGCTTCCGGCGTGCGAAACTGCAAGCCATTGTCATAAATCTGCTTCACCACAGCATCCGTCAATTTAAAAGCTTTCTCCTCCATTCCCATCTGTACCAAAAAAGCTCCTAACCCAAAATTAATCCCCGTCCAAACTTCCAAAGGATGAGTCGCATTGGGATTTTCCGGCGAACCGTTTAGCATCACCCCATTTGCCGCACCGAACTCGCTCTCGTTGAACTTCAAAAAGCAAGAATCGTACACAGTTTCTAAAGCGCTGACTGCACATTCCGGCGGCACAATATCCGGCAATCCTAACAGTTTTGCGTAAAATTGACCGCACAGTTGGTCTGCCATCACCACTTCGGAATTACTCTCGCTGTCCAAACGGTAATATTGACCGTTCCACAGTTTTTCTTGATAGCTTGGTCTTGCTTGTAGCAGCCAACTGTGATATAATGCTATCTTTGCTTGAGGGTTAGGAATTATCTGCGGTGCTGCATCTTCCAAGATTTCGCCGATCGCGATCGCACTTTCCAGCGCCGCCAACCACAAACCGCCGCAATACGCACTAATCCCCCGCATTTGCCAATCATCAAACGTCTGATCCGGCGCACCCGAATTCTCAGGAATGCCGTCCCCATCCTCATCAAAAGTTTTCAGATAAGCCAAAGCCTCAACAATTGCCGGCCAACACTCTTGCAAAAACTCGCAATCTGTGCCACCAGTCAACAGGAAATCCCGATAAACCTGCAACACAAAATCGCACGGTAAATCCTTCCACAAATTGCAATCTTGATAGCTAGTATAATTCGTCTTCTCCCAAGGATGTTCGTTCGGAGCACCCAAATCGTGCGGCGTTGCACCGACAGCTTTTCTAATAGCCGCAGCTTGATTCCAACCAATAACTCGCGCAGTATCGTCTCCTGCAGAAATTGCCCTAGCAAAGGCAATCATTACCGACTTTTCCAAGTCAGGCCACAGCATCAACAAAGCAAAAGAACCGTAAAGCCGCACGTCCAAACTTTCGTACCAGCGGTAATCAATGCACTCCAAAACCCCAAATTGACCCTTCGGATCGCGTTCGTCCGCCGCACTCCAAATAGTACCGCCGTCAGTCAAAATGTACAACTCATTAAACAGCGCCATTTTGAAACTGTCGGACAAATCTGTGCGTTCTAAAATGGGTTTTTGCCAAGCTTCAATACTTTCGCGCCAAGTATCGGAATGCTTCATCGCCGTGCGAATAATCGGCCAAACATTTTTGCCATTCCGCCCGAAGAAATCAGTATAGCGGCGGTAGTAAGAAACTCCCGATGCAAATTCAGTAACGGGCAAATCCCAAGCTATGATAAAGGGGATTTTGCGAGTTTTCCCTGGTCGAATTGTAAAGCGAACTGCGATCGCACAAGCCGACCGTTCCCCTGCCGAGGCCGCTGTCTCATCTTTGTCATCCAACAAGAAACCTTCCGCAGCAAAGTGTCGCCAAATATCCTCGCCATTCCCCGCCGGATTCCAGCGAGTTTGATAGAATACTTCTACCGCCGGATTAGTCACAGTTGCGATCGCCCACTGTCCATCCCCTTCTTGTGGCTGATCGTCAGCAGTCAACCGCGTCATCACGCAACCAAAACGGTGAAAATCTTCCACCAACAAATTCAAATTTCCCGCACTTTCTCCCCAGCGGGGTTTATAGTCATAAAATGGACTACCATCATCTCGCACCATCACTTCCGGCGACTTGTTAGCATTAGTAAACCAGCCGACAATATTCTCCCAAGTTAACATGATGCTGAGAGTAATCGGCGCATCTGTAGGATTGTGCGCTACCCATTCAAACATGGCGACTGGGTAACTGGTTTCTTGATAATTATTGGGCAAAATTGGGGAAAATTGCTCGCAGCTAAATTGAGCCTCAAACACATTTTCATAAACATACCAACTGCGCGGATACAAAGCATGATAAGTCCCAGTATAAGACTTTCCCCCCATTCCTTCAGCCTGCTCTCTCCCATCCGTTACATCCGTTAAATCCCGTACATTGCTCGCTGCCAATCTTCCTTCGCAAGGATACCATTTCCAACTAGATAAACTGCTATCTGTAGGCGGTTCAGTAGACAGTGCATAGGCTTGTTTCTTACCTTTTGTTTCTTCAAAAACGCTGAATTGACAAGCGGGTAAACTGCGAAAAATGTGCTCGCCGCCGTCGATGTGCCAGAGGTTGAAGTCGCCGCGGGGCGATCGCCCGATGCAGCCTGCACCGAACCCGCCCAGAGGCATTCCGTGCCAGGGGCCGTCGTCGAGATTGCTGGCGTAGCGGACTGTATAGGGATTGTCCCAACCCTGGCCGATGGCGCGTTTCCAGGCCTGCGGGGGGATGTTTGGAGTAGATGTGCGATCGTTATTCATGGGATTAATCTTAGCGCGCGATCGGGCTTAACAATCCTGATTGTTAATAAATTTAGCTTTTCACCCAAATTTGCTCTTATGCCCCAATCAGTATAGTGTATAATCTAAATTACCAGTTCACTCTATTACGGAAAAAGTCAGATGAGTCGAGCCATTAATTTTCAAACGGTTTCTTGGTTTTGGGATCTCTACACAAGACACCTGCTCGATCTTGAGCCACCTTATCAAAGACGCAGTGTTTGGAATCAAGAATACAAAGACTTTTTTATTGATACTGTACTTAATGAGTATCCTGCCCCGGCAATTTTTTTGTATCAAGAAATTACTCCTGAAGGTATCTCTAAGTATAGTATAGTTGATGGAAAGCAAAGGTTATCCACTTTATTCGACTTTGCTAAAAATGAATTTCCTGTAAGTGAAACCGCAACTATTACAAGAATTAGAGGAAAATATTTCACAGACTTAGACAATGAGTTCAAGCAAAAATTTTGGAAATATCAGTTTGCTGTTGAATATGTCCCATCCGACGATGAAGCAATTATCAATAATATATTTGACCGCATTAATCGTAATGTTAGTAAATTAACCCCTCAAGAACTTCGTCACGCCAAGTTTAGTGGAGTATTTATCACTACGGTAGAATATCTAACTGAGTGGATGATTTCCGTTTTGCCGGAAAACTTTCCCTCAATTCCTCCCAAATCAAGAAAACAAATGAAAGATGTAGAATTTGTGACTCTACTTTTACTTTTATTAGAAGAAGGAGTCAAATCTTATCGTCAGGATGATTTGGATAAAGCTTTTAACGACAGAGATTTAGAGTGGGACGATCGAGATGAAATAGAAGATCGATTTAAAAAAGTTATTGAATTAATAAAAGAGCTTTTAAATCAATCTCCTTCCAATATAAATTTGTGTAAGACACGACTAAAAAATCAAGCAGATTTTTATTCATTGTTGGGCGCCCTATCAGAATTAAATGCTGAGCAACCATTGAAAATAACTGCCGAGGTTTGTAAGAGAATAGACCAATTTTTTAAATCAGTAGATTCTCCCGAAGCAAGGATAAATATTCCCGCAGCTCAAGATTATTATGATGCCATTACAACTTCATTATTAGGTTCAGCGGGAATTGAAAAAAATAAAACCAGAATTAAGATATTAAAATCAGTGATTTTAGGAACTATTAATTTGTGATTAATTGGTAAGTTATCAAATTTATGATTTATCCTCCTATTTTAGACCGCCAGTATCAACAATATCGTCCCCTGGTTGATATTGTTGCAAAGCGAGTCAAATCAACCATGCTGAATTTTTGTGATGACAAAGGATATGCACTGACTTCGAGAATTAAAACTATTGAATCTTTAGCGGAAAAAATCGAGACAGGTAGATTCAAGAAATGGTCTGAATTAAATGACTTATTTGCTTGTACAGTCATTATACCAAGTCTCTTACAAGAACAAGAAGTGATTGAATTTTGTCAAAATACTTTTGATGTTGATGTCAAGAAAATAGTAAAAAGAGGACAAAACAAAAAATCTCCAGATAGTTTTATATTTGATTCAACCAGAATTTATGCTCGCTTAAGAAGAGCCGAAGCTCCAGATTTATCTAATTTAAGTATATTTGATATTCTGTTTGAAATTCAAATAAAAAGTGCTTTTGAACACGCCTGGGCAGTTTCAACTCATGATTTGGTTTATAAAAGTGCTGAGATTGATTGGAAGAAACTCCGTTTAGCGGCACAAATTAAAGCTACTGTTGAACAGCTAGATACCATGATTATGGCATTTGAACAAATAGCTTCTACTATACAAGAGCATGAGTATCCTCCAATCAAAAGAAAGCGTCAAATAGCTGTTGCTACCCAAAAGCTATTTGCTCAAAAAATTCCCCAAGAATTACAACCAAAAGATATGAGCCGTTTTTGCGATAACTTATATGGTATTCTTGCCAGTGCTGGAAAAGAGGATCAAATTCAAGAGGCTATTAAATGTATTCGAGAAAAAGTTAATTCAACACCAACCGACTTAATTCCTCGTAGTATTTCGTTATTACAATATTTTTTGGCGATTTTAGTAGAAGAAAAAATTATCGTTTTGCCTTTAGACAAGCATTGTTTTCACATAACAGAAGAATTGATCGCGCTTTATCCCATTTTTCGGGACAGCGTTAATTCTATATTTCAATATGATATATGACAGTTTTAAGACAAACCCGATCGCACTTCCTTACGCAAATCCCAAATCAGAACCTTTCCCCGCGTGCACCAGAGCCAACTTTTCGTAACGCTTAGCGTGTTCCACCAACTCCGCAGATTCCTCCTCAGAGACATCTCGCAGCCGCTTCGCAGGCACTCCCGCAACCAGCGTGCGAGGGGGAACGTCCTTCGTCACAACCGCCCCCGCACCGACGATCGAGCCTGTGCCCACCCTGACTCCATCCAGGACGATCGCCCCAATCCCGATCAAACACCCCCGTTCAATGTAAGCTGAATGAATCACCGCTCGGTGTCCGACAGTCACAAAATCTTCCAAAATAGTCGGTTTTCCCGGATCGCCGTGCAGAATTGCTCCATCTTGGATATTGGTACTTTTACCGATCGCAATTCGCTCTACATCCCCCCGAACCACCGCCCCGTACCAAATACTAGCGCCTGCAGCCACCTCTACCCTGCCGATGACAACAGCGCTAACAGCGACAAAAGCCGCTTGGGAGAGATCCGGTGCGGGCCAATAGGCAGGAAGTGCAAGCAGAGGTTCGTTGAGATTGCTCATCTTTTTGGTCGATCGTGATACTTCTAGCAGATTAGCTGGTTGTTGATACGGGATATAATAAGACTATTTGCCACTTTTGCAGATAAATATGCTGGGACGCAATAAATGATTGAAGTTGCCTTGCAATACCCGATGTTTGGCCCGGAAATTCAGTGTCCCCACTGCCGCCAAACAATTCCGGCTCTAACGCTCACGGATACCTATTTGTGCGTGCGTCACGGGGCATTTGAGGCAGATCCAAAAACGGGGGAACTTGTTCATCTTCAGTCTGGGCGGCACTGGCGCCGCTGGGAGGATGAATGGTATCGCCAGCACACCCACCCCGACGGGATTCGGTTTGAAATTCACGAAGCGCTCGATCGACTTTATACTCAAGGCTACCGAGCAACTCGCGTGATCGTTGCTCAACGCTATCGAGACTTAATCAGCGCTTATTTGGAACGCAGCACGCCTTGGCGGGGCCAACCGGATTCGCCGCGCCCAAAGCTGTACGGTTTACCTGTGGATTTTAGCCCCGAACCCCAGGAGGAACCTTGCTGGGAAGTGATTAATTTTGATTTGGAAAAAGAGCCGGGAGTTCCGATTAGATATCCCTATTTTCGGTTGTTTGAATAGTCAGTAGTCAGTAGTCATTGGTCATAGGTAACAATTGACAACTGTTAACTGTTAACTGTTAACTATCAACTGTCAACTATCAACTGTCAACTGCCAACTGCCAACTGTCAACTGCCAACTGCCAACTGTCAACTGCCAACTGCCAAATGCACCACGCCTCGATTCGCACTGCTAACATTCACCGGGCGATCGCCTTTTACGAACAGTTAGGATTTACTGTGAGCGATCGCTTTACCACAGGTTACACCTTAGCCTGTTGGATGGAAGGTCTCAACGGACGCATCGAACTAATCCAAATCCCAGAACCAAAACCCGCACCGGATGCTTTCGGTGACGAGCATTATGTTGGGTATTATCATTTATCTTTCGATTTAACTGAGGCGACAACTGACTTGCCTAGTTGGTTGCAGTCTCTCAAAAAACAGTTTGAGGAAGCAGCTAAAGACGAACCAAACCAGTTTCAACCTTTGAAAGTTTTATTAGAACCGACTCAACAGGCGATCGGGCAAAATGTTTACGAAGTAGCTTTTATTGCCGATACAGACGGTTTACCCTTAGAGTTTATCCGGCGGATGAATAGCTAATTAAGTCTGAGTTAAAACACTTCAGAAATCCCATCTGTGTTCATCTGCTGATATCTGCGGTTGAAAAATCCCAATCCCACTAATCTGCTTTAATCCGGATATCAATTAACGGCGTTGCTGATTTACGGTATGAAAGGCTAAATATGCCCGTCATAGAAACCAGTATTCACAAAGCGTTTGGATTTTCAAGTTATTTTTTTCATACCATGATTAAGCAACACCGATTTTTTGGGTGGCAATCAAGTATAATAGCAGTAATTTTTATTTACTTACTGCGGTTATAGCGCGTTCGAGTCGATGCTCTAGTTCCTCAACCGTTTCCTGGATTTCTACCTGAAATTTGTTGACCATATTGGATCTCCTCTACTTTAGCCTATATGAGCGTGTACCTTCATGGTGAATTGGTATTAGACAGAATTAATTACACAAATACATAGTATAATGATATTCCAGGCAAAATTATGAGTTAATTAGAATTTCCTATGATGTTTATCAGGAAAATAAATCCTCTTTTGTCTAAATTGCTACAGCGAATTCATCGCCAAAGCCGACATCATCAGGTACATCAGAGAGCACATTGCCTCATATTAGCTTCGCAAGGAGTAAAAAAAAGAGAGTTAATGAATATTTTCAGAATAAGTTATAAGACACTCTATAAGTGGTTCACTCGGTGGGAATTAGAGGGAATGATAGGACTTTATAATAAACCAGGAAGAGGTGAAGAGGCACTATTTAACTCTTCGCAGAAAGCCCAAATCAAAGACTGGGCTAAACAAGAACCAAAGCAATTAAAAAATGTTAGCCAAAAAGTTCAAGAAGCCTGGGGATAAGTCCGAGTATAAAAACAATTTTAAGATTCTCGACTTAGCTCTAGGTGAAGAATACCCCCGCTCTCGGGGAGAACTGATGAAACCTACAAACTTTACTGTTATAATTGATATGGCTGAAACCTTAGCAAGCGAGCAGCCATTTTTACGCGTCGATTTTTAGGATATTGGCCGTCATATCTTTGGTGAGCTAACCCTTAATCCTAGTTCTGGCATGGGAAAATTTGAGCCTCCTGAGTATGACTACAAGCTTGGCCAATTGATGCCGTAATGGTCAAAACAGCAGTGTGAAGGATTAACAACTCAGTGTTTTGATATTCCGTCAGTGAAATTGTGTGTTAATTAAAGTTCTAAAATATTTTCCCAAAGCAATTTATTTATTACAGCGATATGGTGCTAAATTCTGGATCAAGAATCAATCAAAAGGTTTGTTTTATCTGTGGCGCTGGTCACTCTGGCTCTACGCTTCTAGGACTTATACTGGGAAGTCATCAGGATTGTTTCTACTCGGGAGAGGCAAGGAAAGCCAGATTCATGCAAAATACAAACTACCCCATAAAAAGAACTTGCAACCTTTGTGGTATCAATTGTCCAGTTTGGAAAGATTTTATTACTAGCACTCACCTAGACTTATACGAACAAATATCGCTCAAAACACAAAAGCCAATTGTAATTGATTCTACAAAAAACACTTCTTGGCTAGAAGAGCAAATAGCCACTATTCAAAAAACATCTTCCCAACCTTTTTTGATATTTCTCCAAAGAGATGGGCGGGCAGTTATCAATTCCCGCACCAGAAAATATCCTCAAAAAAATGTCAAAGAA
Source organism: Microcoleus sp. N9_A1 (assembly GCF_036701795.1). NCBI lineage: Bacteria > Bacillati > Cyanobacteriota > Cyanophyceae > Oscillatoriales > Microcoleaceae > Microcoleus > Microcoleus sp. N9_A1. Next base: position 28,167 of record NZ_JAUBRI010000062.1, on the reverse strand, counting down.
ATAATTAATGATTGGAAGGAACTCATTAATGAAACCCAAGAATTGTACCGTCATTTTAATGGTAATAAAATTAAGATAAAATATGAACATCTTGCCACAAATGTAGAAAGTGTCATCAGAACGCTTTGCGATTTTTTGGAAATAGACTATCAACCCCAAATGGTTAAATATTACCAGCACGAACATCATCCAGTAGGAGGAAACAACGGAACGAAGTTTTTAATAGCAAAGGCTCAACACAAAAATACAGAAGAATTTTTACATAAGGTATCAAAGCGTTGCTCAGATTATTACCAAAATCATGGTTTAGAAATTACTTTAGATTTGCGTTGGCGTCAAGAACTTGACCCTACTGTGGAGCGTTTATTTGAAGAAATTGCCGATAAAGAAAACGAAGAATTGAAATGGGAGGTGTAGCATCGAACCAACTTTTGATATTTCTCAGACCTCTTCTCAACTCAAAATTGTTCGGAGTATTGTAAATTTGCTATGAAAATTCTGCTATTAAGCGTTCACCCTCCACAAGGAGGCGGCTCATAGCAATTCACTATAAATCTGCACTTAATAGACCTCTTGCAAAAATAATTAGGACGATGCTCAGAGCCCATCCCACAATTTTTTTTTCTTGTGGGATGGGCTTTGAGCATCGTCCGAAAATTTGATTAAAAAGACTTATGCAAGAGGTCTAATATGTCGCTTGTTACATAACTTTTAAGAATTGGTACAAGTTCGCACCACTATCATAAATTTACAGAAAAATCAAGCACTTGACTTCTGATTTTTATGGTGATAATGTAATTTATCAGCTTTCCAAGTTAAAAACTCAGGCTTGGAATTAAAATACCATGAAAAAAATCGATTTAGTTTTTAGAACTGTTGGCGAAAGAACATCCCAAATAGCCTTAGACCTAGCTATCAAAAATATTCAGCCTCGTCAAGTTCATATTATTGAAAACGTTAAACCTTTTGCCCACGCTGTTCAGCAAATGCTGAAGATGAATTACGATTGTGATTTTGTTGTCTTCCTGGATGCTGATTGTTTAATTATGGAGGATATGTCTCCTTTCCTTACCAGCAATAGTTTGCCATACGTAGACTGTTATGTTCTTGATAAATTCAGAGGTCATATTCATTGTGGTGTACATATTACTAGAATTGATGTAATCAGAGAAATGCAAGCAATTAAAGTACCTGATAATGATGCTAAATATGTGTTAAGACCTGAATCAAGAACTCGTGGACTGGCACTAAAAAAACTGAAGCTAAAAAAAGCATTTAAGAAATTTAACATTATCCATGATTTTTTTCAATTCTATCACCATATTTTTGCCAAATGTGCTTTGAGAGAACTGAGAAGTCGCCAAGATTATCATCAAGCTAAATTAACTATTTGTCAGGAAGATTGGGGAAGACAAGAAAAAGATTTAGATTTTTTGGTTGCTAAATATGGTGTAGATTATGCAAGAAAATATATTTCCAAGCAGGCAAGTCAGCCCGAAATTGCTAGGTTTATTGAAAATTTACCAAATATTGCTCTCCGCGAACTTAAGCAAATGAATATTTTGGAAAAAGCTCCTTTGACGTTAGCCGAAACTATAGAATTTTCAAGTAAAATTATTATTCAAAGACCCATGATAAGTAAAAAGATGAAAGTTTTTGGAATTGGTTTGAGTCGCACGGGAACTAAAAGCTTAACAATGGCATTAAATATGCTAGGGATTAATGTTGTTCATTATCCTGATGATGAGACAATTTTACAAGACCTGATGGCTGCTAAGTATGACTTTTCGATTCTCAATGATTATGATGGGATTACAGATATAACGGTAGCTCCTTTTTATTCTCAGTTAGATAAAATATTTCCTGATAGTAAGTTTATCTTAACCGTGCGTAATAAATCATGTTGGTTAAAGTCTTTAGAAGCTCACTGGTCAAAGAGGTCTGCGTTTGATTTCGATCCTAGTAATGAGACTAAGATGCAGATCAGAAGATTATTAAGAGCGGCTGTTTATGGTACTTATGCGTTTAATGAAGATAGAATGTCTTATGTTTATGATTTACATTATAGAAATGTGCTTGAATATTTTAAAGACCGTCCAGAATCTTTGTTAATTATTGATGTTTGTGATGGCGAAGGATGGGAAAAGCTCTGTCCATTTTTCAATTTACCTATATTAGAAGAACCTTTTCCTTGGATGAAGAAGAAAACGGTTTTGACCGAAATATTGTCAGGGGTGAAGTGATTTTGCTATATCGAACGCAGGAAAATCGAGCTTGGTGCAAAGAAAGAGGAATTAGGATGAGTGGCGTTCCTGTAGGAAGACCCCAAAAAATATTAGCAAGTCAAAGAAGAAACAAGCTCAGTCAGACGAGAGAATTCGTAACTCAATTTGTCAGAAAATTTGGAGAAGCTAAAAGAAGATTCAGCCTTGGTAGAGTCATGGCTAAACTTTCTAATACTTCTGAAACAACCATCGCCATAACTTTTATGGTGATGAATCTTTCTGCCCTGGTACGGCAGGCTTTTTGACTTTTTTTTATGTCTATTTCACAACAAAAACCTTTTTTCATGTTTTCTGCCTGTGACGATTAGCACAGATTATGTTCTCTTAACAATACTTAAAAAAATGGGTAGACAGAAACCGGGTTTTTACACCAAAATACTCGCCAAACACCCTCAATCTCGCTGAAAAACCCGGTTTCTTGAGCTTTGTGTATCAGCCATGTAATTACTTGCCCGCAATTGAGAACAGTTATTATTATTAATTAGTTCTCACCGTCACTACAAACTCAACAATATTTTTCTAAAAAATAGCTAGATTTTGAAATCAAAATCTAGTAAATTATCTTTTTAACCTATAATATGAATATCTATTCATACTATCAGGCATAAACAAAAACCCAGAAAACACCATGCAAAAAGCCAAATCTAGCGATTCCGGCTGCTCTAGTTGCAGTCACGACGACCACAATCACAGCAATGAGAATCATAACCATGACCACGACCACGGACACGACCACGGGCACGACCACGGCAACGGAGATTTTAACCTCAAGCAAGAATTGATTCCTGTGATATTGGTTGTTGTACTATTTGTCGGCGGTTTAATTTTTGAAGAAAAACTGCACAACACGCCCTATTCTATAGCTGAATATCTGGTTTTCATCCCCGCCTATCTTTTGAGCGGATGGAATGTTTTAACCAGCGCCGGCCGCAACATTCTGCGAGGCCGAGTGTTTGATGAAAATTTCTTGATGACTGTAGCAACACTGGGGGCTTTAGCCATTCATAAATTGCCTGAAGCTGTCGGGGTGATGTTGTTCTTCAAAATCGGAGAACTTTTTCAAGAATTTGCGATCGGGCGATCGCGTCAATCAATTCGATCGCTTTTAGAAATTCGCCCAGACAGCGCCAACCTCAAGCAAAATGGCGACATCAAAAAAGTTTCGCCCGAAACCGTAGCTGTCGGCGATATCATCCTAGTAAAACCGGGAGAAAAAATTCCCTTAGACGGCGAAATTATCGACGGAAACTCTCAGATTGACACCTCTGCACTAACTGGAGAATCAGTACCTCGAACCGTGAAAGTTGGAGAAACAGTTTTAGCAGGAACAATTAACCAGACAGGAGTTCTCACCGTCAAAGTTACCAAACTCTTCGGCGAATCTTCAATCTCCCGAATTCTGGAATTAGTAGAAAATGCCAGAAGTAAAAAAGCTGAAACTGAGAAATTTATCAGCAAATTTGCCAGTTACTACACGCCGTTTGTAGTATTTGCATCCCTAGCAGTGGCTTTAATTCCGCCTTTGTTCATTTCTGGAGTAACTAATGCAGACAGATTTTTGTGGGTTTACCGCGCCTTAGTTTTGTTAGTTATTTCCTGCCCTTGCGGATTGGTGATTAGCATTCCTCTGGGATACTTTGGGGGAATTGGCGGTGCAGCCAAGCGCGGTATTTTGGTTAAAGGCTCGACTTTTTTAGATACGCTGACAGCAGTCAAGACAGTTGTTTTGGACAAAACAGGAACTCTGACAAAAGGAGTTTTTAAAGTAGCACAAATTGTACCTCAAAATGGTTTTTCCAAATCTCAGTTAATGGAAATAGCCGCAAAAGTAGAATCTCAATCTAATCACCCAGTTGCGAAATCTATTCTGGAAGCTTACGGCGGCAAGATTGATTCATCGGATGTGAAAGATTACGAAGAAATAGCGGGACACGGCATCCGAGCCCAAGTCAACAATCAAATTGTTTTTGCGGGAAATGACCGTTTGCTGCACCGAGAAAACATTGCTCACGATGTTTGCAATGCTGAAGGTACGATCGTGCATTTGGCAGTAGACAACCGCTACGCTGGCTATATTTTAATTGCTGACGAGCTTAAAGACGACGCAGTACAGGCGATTCGCGACCTCAAGAAACTGGGTGTGGAGCGAATTGTGATGCTGACGGGAGATAATCAAGCTGTAGCCGATAGTGTTGCGAAAAAGCTCGGTTTAGATTCCTATTTAGCTGAGTTATTGCCCGAAGGAAAAGTTGAGGCGATCGAAAAACTGATATCCCAATCTAAAAAAGGCGATAAAATTGTCTTTGTCGGGGATGGAATTAATGATGCACCAGTTCTGGCTAGGGCTGATGTGGGCATAGCGATGGGCGGTTTGGGTTCGGATGCGGCGATCGAAACTGCTGACATTGTGATTATGGCAGATGCACCGTCAAAGGTGGCGCAAGCCATCCAAATTGCCAGAAAGACTCACAATATTGTCTGGCAAAATATCATTTTTGCGATGTCAGTTAAAGCGATATTTATTGCTTTGGGTGCTTTTGGTTTGGCTACTATGTGGGAGGCAGTTTTTGCCGATGTTGGGGTCGCTTTAGCTGCAATTTTCAATGCAACTAGAGTTTTAAAGTAGTCGGATGAAAACTCCAGGAGGGCGGGCAATTCCTCCATCCTTGTAGCAATTTGTAGAGGAAAGCAAATGGAAAGTGTCATCAAAATTCTGTTGGGAAGTCTAGCTCTTAGTATTATTCACGCATTAATTCCCAACCACTGGATGCCATTAATTGCGATTGGTAAAACTGAAAATTGGTCTCGCAGCGAAACTTTGCGGGCAACAGTAATTACAGGAGTTGCTCATACTCTCAGCATTATCCTAATTGGAATTGTCGTCGGCTTATTTGGTTACAAGTTAGCTGCTACCTATGTAGAGGCAGCTAAAGTAATTGCGCCTTTAGTTTTATTGGTTTTAGGAATTATCTATCTTTTGGCAGAGTTAGATAGTTCTCGCAAACAGCACCACCACCATCATCACGTTGAAACAGTTAATTTAACTACCAAGCGATCGCAATTTCAAATTCTAGCTGTTTTAGGAACAGGAATGTTTTTCTCGCCTTGCATCGAAATAGAAGCCTATTATTTTTCAGCAGGAACGATTGGTTGGATCGGCATACTTGTAGTTTCTGTCGTCTACTTAGTGGTGACTGTTTTGGGAATGGTTTTGCTAGTAGATTTGGGCATGAAAGGAGTTAATGCTTTAGAAGAAAAGCTGCATTTTTTTGAGCATCATGAACAAGGATTAACCGGAGCAGTGTTAATAGTTTTAGGAGTTGTAGCTTATTTCCTAAAAGTGTAAAATGGTTGGTAATAAACTTTAGTCTGGCGAAATATCCAGCACAGGAAAAAATATTATGCGTCGTCAACGTTCTCTGCCTTGGATTCACCGCTATTCCCGTCCGATTATGGCAGGAATTGCAAGTATTGGGGCTGCGATCACTGCCTATCTAACAGCCGTCAAGTTATCCCAAGGAGCGGTAACTTGTCCCATAGCCGGCTGCGATATAGTGCTTTCGAGTCCCTATGCTTATGTTTTTGGTTTGCCTCTTTCTTTGTTCGGGTTTTTGGGCTATTTGAGCATGATAATTTTTGCCGTAGCTCCCCTATTAGTCAATCCGGCAGAACAGAAGGCTCTCCGCTCTAAGTTAGAGTCTTGGACGGGACTATTGCTGTTTGCTGGCGGTACAGCAATGATGATTTTTAGTGGCTATTTGATGTACGTACTCACTGTTGACATCAAAGCAACTTGTATTTATTGTGTTGCGTCTGCTTTGTTTGCAACTAGCTTGTTTGTCTTAGCATTAATCGGTCGCGAATGGGATGATATTGGGCAACTATTTTTCATTGGAATTCTGGTATCTATGTTAGTGCTGATTTCTTCTCTCGCTCTTTATGCCGATGTGAATAATCTCGGTACTGCTAGGGAGACTAGCATGAAGACTACAACATCTTCCGGTACTTCGGAAATTGCTTTAGCACAGCATTTAAAAAGAGTGGGAGCTAAAATGTACGGCTCTTTTACCTGCGATCACTGTCAGATGCAGAAAGAAAGTTTTGGCAAAGAAGCGGCTCGCATTATCAATTATATCGAGTGCAATCCTCAAGGGAAAAATGCGAGGCCTGATCTTTGTCAAGCTGCGAAGATTCAGGGGACTCCCACTTGGGAAATTAACGGTAAGTTTTACCAAGGGCAAAAATCGTTGAAGGAGTTAGGAGATTTATCTGGCTATCAGGGAACTCGCGAATTTAAAAATCTTTAAAATCACGATCGCTGATTGATTGATTGATTGATTTTTGGCGATCGACCTAATCATAGCAATCTCCTCCTGCCGTGGCTACAAAAATAAAACCCGCCGATGCGGGTTTTATCTTAAAACTAATTGTTAATAGCTTACGCTTTCAACTACTTCTCAGGAGTAAGAGTCTCATTAGCCGCAACGGGGCGGGTTGAGGCCGCGGTAGTTTTCAAAAGTGCGATCGCCTGCGCGTAAACAGGATCGTCCTTAGTCGCAACCAATGTCGGTTTGTTAGCTAATGTCAGCTTTTGTTCGTCGGTGATTTCCACCCTAACATCGGGAGTAACGCCCTTGTGGCTGATGTCCGTACCGTTGGGAGTATAGTAATGTGCGATCGTCACCGCCAATCCCGAACCGTCAGACAAAGAATGCACCGACTGCACCAAAGCTTTGCCAAAAGTTTGGGTGCCGATCACAGTTGCGCGCTTGTTGTCCTTGAGAGCACCAGCCAAAATCTCGCTGGCGCTGGCCGAGTTGTCGTCCACGAGCACCACCAAAGGCTTGTCAGTGAGCGCAGTGCGGTTTGTCCGCATTTCCTGAGAATCGCCCGCGCGATCGACTGTACGGACGATCGCCCCTGTATCCATCCACATCCGGGCAATATCAATGCTCACCCGCAGCAAACCGCCGGGATTCCCCCGCAAATCCAACACAAAAGCGTCAGCTTTTTGAGCCGAGAGCTTTTTAATCGCCGCCTCCATTTGTTCGCCCGCGTGGGAACTAAACTCTTGCAAGCGGATGTAACCTACTTTTTCACCCCCTTCATCCTTGAGGCTGTAGCGAACCGCAGCTACCTCAATTCTCGCCCTAGTGAGAGTAATATCAAACTCGCTTTTGCCCGGACGAGCCATCCGCAGCGAAACTTTCGTGCCTTCGTCGCCCCGAATTATCTGAGCCGCATCCGAGACAGTCAAGTCCTTGGTAGTTTTGCCATCAATCGCCAAAATCGTATCGCCCGCTTGAATCCCTGCTTTCAGGGCCGGGGAATTTTCCATCGGTTCGACTACCGTAATCGCTTTCGTTTTCTCGTCTTGTTCCAGCCTCATCCCCACCCCTGTCAGTTCCCCGGAGGTTTGATTCGTCAGCGCTTCGTACTGCTTCGGGTCCATGAAGCGCGTGTAGGGGTCGTTTAATTTCTCTAGGGCTTTGCGGAGAGCGGTGTAGGCAGCTTCGCGAGAGGTATAGTTTTTGCTCAACAATTCTTGGCGGGCCACTTGCCAGTCAGTCTTGTTAAAGCTGCCATCAACATAGTCTCGGTTCACAATTTGCCAAGCTTCGTCTAAGACAGCTTTGGGGCTATCTTGAAGCTCGGCGCGGACTGATTGACTCAGGCCAGGAACGAGTAAAGATATCGAAGCGGTTGTGGCCATCGCCCCAGTGAACAGGGCTGCCTGTAACATAGAAAAGCGTCTGCGGGCTTGATTCATTGAATTTTGGCTCAATTCGATTTTAGATTTTTGATTTGAGATTTTATATTGCTAAAAAATCTCAAACTACCATTTAAACTATTGTGTGGAGGCTCCACCATCCCTTTGGATAGTTTAACGAGATTCATAGCCGATCGCCAACCAATCGTTACTGTATTTTAATAAACTTAATTTTAAACTTGGATTTGAAGGTGCCGTGGAAGCTAAAATCAAACAATTTTCGCGTAAGTGGTTGAGCCTGCTCGTTAATGGAGTTATCGGTATAGCAGCGCTGGCGGGAGTGATTACCATGCAGTCGATCGGGCAATTGGGAGGAATGCCCGCAGTTAGCGTTCCGGAACGAAAGCCGGTCTCTGCAATGTCTGCCGCCAGTTTCAAGCAAGCCTCCCAGCAAGAAGCGCAGCAAGAAGCCCTGCGGCTAAAAATGCTCAAAACACTTCCTAGTTTTGGGTTTGACAATTTAATTGCCGACTGGACATTTCTGAAATTTTTGCAGTATTTTGGCGACGATGAAGCCCGAGATGTGACGGGCTACAATCTCAGTCAAGATTATTTTGACATAATTACTCGGCGCGATCCACGCTGGGCTGACATCTACCTGTTTCTGTCCACAGCCGTTTCTTTTTATCAGGGAAAGCCTGAAACTGCTGTTAAGTTTATAGAGCGCGGTACTAACGCCCTTTCGCGGGAAAATAATCCCCAAGCGTGGATTGTGTGGCGAACCAAAGGTCTTGATGAGTTGCTGCTGTTGGGCGATATTCCCGACTCAATGCGCTCTCACGAAATGGCCGCTGATTGGGTAGAAAACACAGCCGACGGCCCGAAATTAGCGCCGCTGTTTCGAGCAACTGCTGAGTATTTGCGCCGAGATCCAGATAGCGTGCCGGTGCGGTTTAATGCTTGGAGTACGGTTTATGCTCAAACAACTGATAAGTTGGTGCGGCAAAGGGCGAAACAAGCTCTTGTTAAGTTGGGAGCTCAGGTAAAAAAAGATAAGGATGGAAACGAGAGTTTTATTTTGCCGCCCAGAAAGTAGTTGATTGTTGACTGTTGACGGTTGACTGTTAACGGTTGACTGTTGACTGTTGAGGGCGGGCCCGCACCATCCACCGCCCCTACTGACTGTTGACTGTTGACTGTAATTCTGCAATCTCAAATCTCAAATCTCAAATCAGCTTGAGTTAATTCGCGCCATTCACCGGGTTTCAAGTCATTTAGTTGCAAATGCCCGATCGCACTTCTCACCAGCCGCAGCGTCGGAAACCCTACTGCTGCGGTCATCCGGCGCACTTGGCGGTTGCGGCCTTCTGTGAGAGTCATTTCCAGCCAAGGTGTGGGAATGTTTTTGCGAAATCGAATCGGGGGCTGGCGGGGCGGTAATTGGGGTTCTGCTGATAATAATTGCACTTTTGCCGATCGAGTCCGATAATCTTGAATTGTGACACCAGTTTGCAAAAGGGCGATCGCGCCTGCATCTGGAACCCGTTCCACCTGAACCAAATAAGTGCGGGGATGAGCGAATTTCGGATCGCTGAGGCGGTGCTGCATTTGTCCGTCATCCGTTAACAGCAACAAACCTTCGCTATCGCGATCGAGCCTTCCAACTGCATAAATGTCAGGAATCGGAATATAGTCTTTAAGGGTACTCCGTTTAGTCTCACTGGAATTATCAGTGAACTGAGTTAAAACATCGTAAGGTTTGTAAAATAGAATGTAGCGATAGGGCATGACCAATTAACAAATAAAAATGTACAAAAATTGCGACTAGAAAAGATATAAAATCGTCAAAAAACTATTTTATTTATCTCTCTATTTTCTCCCTTCTCTGCGCCCTCTGCGCCCTCTGCGGTTAAAAAAAATCTTATTAACCAACGATTCAAACCAGCTATAAAATCTTCTGCCTTTAACAGCCTCGCAAATCTCAACTACCCAATTTTACCATGCCCGAAGCCACACACCGCGTTTGTATCGTCCTAGGAACTCGCCCGGAAGCGATCAAACTAGCCGCTGTAATTCAACTGTTCAAAAATTCACCAATCTTTGACACCCAAGTAATTTTAACCGGTCAGCACCGAGAAATGGTCGAGCAAGTAATGCAAATGTTCGACCTGAAAGCCGATCGCGATTTAGCAATTATGCAGCACCAGCAAACCCTAACCGACATTACATCCCGCAGCTTGCAGGGTTTGGAAGCTTGCTTTAAGGAATTGCAGCCAGAAATCGTATTAGTGCAGGGCGATACAACAACAGCATTTGCAGCAGCTTTAGCTGCATTTTACCAGAAAATACCAGTCGGTCACGTAGAAGCCGGATTGCGGACAGACGACGTGTTCAATCCCTATCCCGAAGAGGCTAACAGGCGGTTGATATCTCAGCTCACAAGGCTGCATTTTGCCCCAACAGCGCTGGCTGCAGAGAATTTAGGGCGATCGGGCGTTTTAGGAGAAATTCACCGTACAGGCAACACAGTAATCGACGCTTTGTTATCCGTCGCCAAACGCGAACCAGAATGCAAAATTCCCAACCTAGATTGGAGCAAACATCGCACTATTTTAGCAACAGTCCACCGCCGCGAAAATTGGGGAAAACCCTTAGCAGGAATTGCCAGGGCATTCATCCAAATTCTCGATAAATTTCCCGATACAGCCTTACTCTTACCGCTGCATAGAAATCCGACAGTTCGGGAACCATTAAAAGCTCTTTTGGGCGACCATCCAAGAATCTTTTTAACTGAACCATTGGACTACGCCGAATTAGTAGGAGCCATGCAGAGAAGTCATTTAATTCTCACAGATTCCGGCGGCTTGCAAGAAGAAGCACCGAGTTTGGGTAAGCCAGTTTTAGTATTGCGAGAAACCACAGAAAGACCAGAAGCAATTGCCGCCGGAACCGCTAAACTTGTCGGTACAAATTCTGATACAATTTTCACAGCAGCCGCAGAATTGCTGAGTGATTCTACAGCTTACGACGCAATGGCAATGGCAATTAATCCCTTTGGTGACGGTTTGGCTGCGTCGCGGATTTTGAAAATTGTTGAAGAGTATTTTAGTGAGAAGACAGTTGACAATTGACGGTTGACGGTTGACGGTTGACAGTGAGTCGAAAAACTGCAAACCGATGCTCAACTATTTATTGGCTGAGTCCGACCTCTATGGGAATCTCAATCACAAACTTCGTGCCTTCGCCCAGGGTGGAATCACACCACAGTTTTCCTCCATGCTTTTCCTTCACCACCTGATAGCTAATGGATAAGCCTAATCCTGTCCCCTTGCCTACGGGTTTAGTAGTGAAGAAGGGATCGAATAGGCGCGATCGCGCTTTCTCTGGAATACCTGTACCGTTATCGGCGATCGCAATCTGCACCCACTGTTTTTTTGTTTTGGTAGTCTTAATCCAAATCCGATTCGGTTGGTCAGCAATATCCTGAAAACTACGTCCTTCATTGCTCTCTTCCAAAGCATCGATCGCATTTGATAGCAAGTTCATAAACACCTGATTAAGTTGACCTGCATAGCATTCTACCAACGGTACCTCGCCATATTGTCGGACTACTTCAATGGTTGGGCGTTCTGGGTTGGCTTGAAGGCGATGTTCTAAAATCATCAAAGTGTCATCAATGCCTTCATGGAGATCGACAGCCTTGAATTCCGAGTGATCCAGACGAGAAAAGCTACGCAACGAAACCACAATGTCCCGAATGCGAGCGCTGCCCACTTTCATCGACTTAAGAATCTTAGTGAGATCCTCTTTTAGGAAGTTTAGATCCACATCCTCTAGGTCATCTTGAATTGATGGGGACGGGTTGGGATGATCCATTTGATAGGCATCTAGTAATCGCACTAAGTCATGGATGTGATCGTTGAGATGAGACAGGTTGCCGTAGATAAAGCTTACCGGGTTGTTGATTTCGTGCGCTATCCCTGCCACCATTTGCCCCAGTGCCGACATTTTTTCGTTATGCACCATCTGACTCTGGGTGCGGTGCAGTTCTTCAAGGGTACTCTCTAGTTGTTGCACCTGTTGGTTCAGTTGCCGATCGCGAGCCATAAGTTGCTCTGCCATACTCTTAAATCCCTCAGCTAAAAGCCCCACTTCATCCTGACTGTCAACCGGAATACCAATGGCTAAATTGCCTCTGGCCAATTCCTGGGTTGCCTCAGTCAGTCTTTGAATGCGACGGCTCAGAGCTTGGGTGAGACGGAAACCTCCGATCATCACGACTGCGATCAGGACACTTCCTAATAGACCAAAGCCGCCCACCACAAACCATAAATGCTGTTCTGCTTCGTCTATTTCCTTAGCAGACTTGAGTACAGCAATTTGGAGATTTGCCCCATCAAAACTTTGTAATTCGATTGTTGCGATCAGGTATTCTTCACCTGCAATCCTGATTTTGGTGGGCAACCCGTCTGGCTGTCGAAATTGCCAAGGTCGATCGCGCGGAAGTGGCAAAGTAGCAGCCGTCACCTTCTCGCCGTCAAAAGCCACCAAATGTATGGATGTGTTGCCACGAATCGACTGGAGCGCTGTATCGTCAATGGCTAATCCCGCAACCAAACCAGCTAGGATCTTTTGAGATGATTTGATTGATATTAACCCAATCATGGAAGACGGAGCCCTGTTTTGGGCCAGGAGGATTCCCGATAACTCTAGTCCGGTTCGGGCGGCACGGTTCACAGAGGCATCCTGCAATGTCGCCTGTCTTATTGCTCCCAACTGTGAAGACACTAAGACTTGACCATCAGCGTCAACTATTCTGATCAAATCCAGTTTAAGACCAGCTTGGATTGGTAATATAGTCCGCAGCAATAAAGGGCGATCGCCCTTTATTACTGCTGTGATGACATCATTATCCTCACTCACCGAACGGGCTTTCAAACGGAGTGATTCTTGCCTTTGCTTTAGAGATTCCCGCAGCATACTAGCCAGATCCACGATCTCCTTTCGCGCCATTTGTTCTAAGCTGTTTCTAGCAAAATAACCAAAACCCAAGCTTCCGAGAGTCCATAGACTCAGAAATGCAAATAACAGAGGCGATAACAACTTGGCGGAAACGGGTAACCGCGCGTATCTGGATTGGATGGCCACAGCTCTTAATCCTTGGCGGATGGGGTCACGAAAATAAAGCCAGACTCCTCAATCGCGTTGATTCCTGGCGGACTAGAGATGTATTGAAGTAGCGCTTGGGTAGCCTCGGTCGGTTTTTTGTGCCAGAGAATTGAAATTGTCCGAACCATCGGATACTTGCCCGCTTTGACATTTTCTCGTGTTGGTTCAACCCCGTTGAGGCTGAGGCGGTTGACAGGTAGTTTTTCGGAAATGGCGTGAGCAAGGGAAAAGGTACCGATGCTGTAAGGAGTGCTTTGAATTGCCTCGATCAATTCCCCTTCTTTCCGAAATACGATTGCTTCTAATGAATTCTTTAAATCTGCTCCTAGGTAATATTCCCGCAAGAGTCGCTTGGCAGATTCATCTTCTGGGCGATCGAGCAGTACAATTTTAGCATCGGTTCCTCCGAGTTCCTTCCAGTTGGTGATGCTGCCACTATAAATACCTTTGAGGTCTTCAGTCGTGAGGTCTTTCACCCCTGTGACGCTGGGATGAGTGGCAACTAAAAGGGCATCATGAACCACCTCGCGAGACTCTAAAGTGCCATCATTTTCTTCTGGCTTTAATTTTTTCGAGATTACACCTAGATCGACTAATGTCTGTTTAATCCCATCAATTATATTTTCAGACTGCCCCGGTTCTAGCTGGGTAATTTTGACGTTTTTTGCGGTAGCTTCGTAGTTGGTTTGCAGCACCTTAATCAGACCCAACGTGCTGCTTGATCCCCCAACTTTGATCGAGGTTTGGGTTTGCGTTGCCGCAGTCGTGGGCGCTGTTGTCGTGGTGGCACTGCTGGTCGTCGTACTGCAACTGGGCAGCCCTAGGAGGACGATCGCACTTAAAGCTACCGTAACTAAATTCGGTTTCATTGAAAAATTCCTATGCTATTTAACAAGATGAGCTGGGTAGTAGAAACTCAAGTTTTTGATGATTTTATAGTGAACCCAACTCGATCAATTTTTTAGGTTGGGATAAAAAAAAGGAGTTGATATTTCACGGTTGATTTCATCCTTAATAAATCTTATTCTAAATAATTAAAATTTGCAACGAGTCATCGCAACGTTTTGTGATGCTGTTTGATATGATTAGCGAGCGCATCATACTTATGAGAGATGCGCTCGCAGACTATGCAGCCCGATAGAGTAAAAATTACTGTTACAGGTCAATCGGGAAGCTTTTATCCTGACTAATTTATCTTAATTGCCAGTTACAGATGAGTTTTTTTTGAGCTTCATAGATCGATTTGCGATCGAGGTAAAACGACTAAAATCAGAAATCATTTGATTTAGGTGAGTTTCGGTGGTGTCGCTAAGAATGTTTGCCTTGTCAGTTAGATATTCTTAAGGAGAAGGAAGTTGTGGCACAAAATTGCTGCTGCCTTTATAACCGGATAAAAGAGCAAGTTTTTCCAAAGATTGCCTGCCGGTGTAATATTTGCCCCGAATTTCCCAAGTGGGATAAGCTTGAATCTTCGCAGCTTTGCACAAATCAGGTTGAGCATCTTTCCCCCTGGGATCGCACTCAATGTAAGTAATCGCGGTAAATGCTTGTTTGCCGAAAAGTTCTTGTTGGGTGTGACAGTGAGGACACCAGTAAGCACCGTACATTTTAGCTTTGATCGTCTGCAAATGGGTTGCTAAAGCTATTTGATCCGGCGCGGATTCGCTAAGAATCGGGGGCGCTTCTGGTTCGGTAACAGGCTGTGTGGCAGGAGGTGGAGGGAGGGTTTGTGCTAAAGTTTGAGTGGATTGGTTGCTGAAACTTAACTGTGCAATTCCTCCGTCTGCTTTGGTACTGCCGAAAATACCCAGAGTTAGGAAAATTGCGATCGCACAAAAGTTGAATTTGCTTACTTTCATCTTGAATTTCATCTGGGATTTGCTAGGATTTCGCGAGCTTGATTCATAGCCTCTACAGCATTGTGTACCACAAAAATGTTAATTTTGCCTAAATCTTTAAAGAAAAGTTGACTTTCCCAGCTATGATTTAACAAAATAACTTGCTTGTGAGCTTTGATGGCGAGGGCAATTTCCGAAGCGGTACCCGCGCCCGTACCGCAGGCAATTATGACATCTGAAGAAAGAATATTAATGTTATTTCTGGCGTTTCCCATATCGGTGACAATGGCAATATCTACAGCCTCGGAAATGCCGCGAGTATCGTTTCCCGGAAGGATGCCGATTGTTAAACCATTAGCTGATTTTGCACCTTTGTTGGCGGCATCCATCACGCCGAGATTTCTGCCGCCAGTTAGCAATATCCATCCTGCTTCGGCGATGAGTTGTCCGAGTTGATAGGCGTTTTCTAAGTCAGTTGATGTGGCACTTTCGCCTGGGCCCATGATGCCAATGATAGTTTTTTTCATATTTTATGGTTGAGTATCTGGTTGGGAAGAATGTGTGTTATTTTTTTATTAAACAGGTCAAAGAAAATGAGTAGCGCTAAAAGTCTCGAAACCAACCTGATAGAAAAAATTCGTAGCTTACCGCCGGATAAAATTATCTATCGCCTTTTTGATTGTATAACGGGCGCTCGCACTTTTATTGTGTCTGAACAATAGGGTTTATGCTGCTGACATTTGTAATCGACGTTCTACTCGTTCGTATTCATTTTCTAATAGGCAGAGTTTAGCTTCTTCATAACTTGAACGGGCAAATACGATTTGATAATTTTGAGCAGGATCGTAGATAGAGCTATTACCTGAATAGTCACCTTGATAGTAGGAGATCGCACTGTTAGACATCAGACTTACCCTAGACAACCGGCTGCTGATTTTTTGCATCCCAGTAGAACAAAAACAAAACTATGATGGGCAATGCAGAAAGAATACTCGCAATACACTGGTAGATTAATTCGATTCCAAAGTTATCATGTTGTCCAATTAATGATAGCGGTAAATACAAAATCCAAGACACAATCATCGAAGCAATAAACAATCCAAGATAGGTCAGAATCATCGTCCAAAATATCTTCCATCTTTTCCCTTGAGTCAAATTCGCACTCATTTTTTGAGCCTTCGAGCCTTCTACACCTTCCAGCACCACAGCGGCATCAATTAGTGCATAGCGCAATGCGAAGATGACACCTGGAACGATGAAAAGAATTAAACCACCTAGCACAATAAATCCCGTGACAAAACGAGTTCCGAACAGCTTGAAACACTTTCGTGCTGCGTGGGTCATGGACTCACGATAAGTTGGATGAAATCCCCGCTTCAACTGAGCAAGTGCATGAAGTAATGCACCCACGTACAGCGTACCAAACGAGCCTTCAATGAATTGCGACATTCGCAACTCTTGAATGGTTATACGCAACTCGTCTCCGCCATTCATCCCCGGAAAAACGTACAGGCGCAAATATATCAACAGAATTGACCCCGGCAACCATACTGTTAGCACTATCAAACTAAACAGCACAAAGTTTGATGCGAATAATGCAAGAGCTTCACGGATTTTTTGAATCATAAAGTGTAGGGTCTACATTATGAATAAAATTTTATATGACAATTTAAATGTAGAGGTGCTTTCAGAGTAGCTTACAAGAGTTATTTTGTCAAGTAAATAAACTGAATTTTTGGCGATCGTCGTCGATTGCTTTAATCTTCACTGCTACTATTTTTTTGCTTTCACTTGAGTGTTTCTGGAACCCACTTTTTATTTCTCAGCTTCACGATTCTGAGCAAGTGTAAGTTTTGTTTCACGAGCGTTAAACTTAACCTACACTTGATATTGGGGAACTTATCAAAAAATATCCCCAACAATCATCCCCGCCAAAATCACAAACCCCACCCAAACATTTTGGCGGAAAATTTGACCGTAAACGGGATTCGGAATGTCGGTCTTTCGCAGTTGACTGTACTGCAAAACCCACAAAATCGCTGCCGCACCAATCGCTATCCAAAAGCCAATATGCAAATGTAAATTAATTCCCATTGCTGCTAACAAACCGACAGTCCCAACAAAGAAAAAACCCACAGCATTAGCGGCATTATCCCCAAAAAATATGGCGCTGGAATTCACACCCAAACGCAAATCATCTTCTCTGTCGCTCATCGCGTAAACTGTGTCAAATCCCATCGTCCAAAACACGACTGCTCCCCACAGCAGCCAAGTTGCTATTTCTAATTGATTTACGGCCGCGCTCCAACTAATTAATACGGCAAATCCCCAGGCTATTGATAATACTAATTGCGGCACTGGAAAGACTCTTTTTGCTAGGGGATAGCAGATAATTACTGGTACGGCGGCAGCGCACAGCCAGAAGCTTAAAGGATTGAGATAAAAGGCGAGAATGGCGGCGCTTGCAAAGGAAATTAAAGCAACTCCGATACCAGTTTGCACTTTCAGGGCGCGGGATGCTAGGGGGCGCGATCGCGTTCTTTCGACTTCGGGATCGATATCGCGATCCCACAAGTCGTTAATCACGCATCCCGCCGCACTGGTGGCTAAGGTACCCAACACAATTACGCCCACCAATGCTGCGGCCGGCCTCCCGTCTGATGCTAAAAAGACGGCCCACAGGGCTGGAATCATTAAAATCAGCCTTCCTGCTGGTTTGTCCCACCTCAAAAGCTTTATGATGGTTAGCAATGTGGATTCGGTTGGGCGATCGGACTCTTGAAGCATTTTAATTCTAGATTTTAGATTTTTAACATTAAATGTTATCAAATTTTAGGCAAAATCACCTAATATAGCGGTTCTCAAAAAAGTGATGTATGTCCCGATGCCCTGTTTGGCCGATGCCCGATGCCCGATGCCCTAATTCCCGATTTTTGCTGATTTCATAGGATGCCTAACTGGATTCGTGAAATAATCATAATATCTATCAACCCCCATACACTCCAATGGTTAATTCAAGTGCTTCTGCGGAGTCAAATCGCATTATTGCTGCTATTGATATGGGTACTAACTCGTTTCACATGGTGGTGGCGCGGATCGATCCGAAATTACCCGCCTTTGCGATTATTGCTAGAGAAAAAGATACGGTTCGGTTAGGCGATTCCGAAGCAAAAACAGGCTGTTTAAAGGCTGAGGTTATGGAAAGGGCGATCGTCACTCTGAGCCGTTTTCTAGACATTGCTAAAACTTGCAACGCCGAACAAATTATCGCTGTGGCTACGAGTGCGGTTCGAGAAGCTCCTAACGGGCGGGATTTTCTCAAACGAGTTGCTGAGGAATTAGACCTGAATGTTAGCTTAATTTCCGGTCAGGAAGAAGCGCGGAGAATTTATCTCGGCGTACTTTCGGGAATGGAATTTAACAATCAGTCCCAGGTAATTATTGATATTGGCGGCGGTTCTACTGAGTTGATTTTAGGAGATAGTTCTGAACCGCGCTGTCTCACCAGTACCAAAATTGGTGCTGTACGCCTGACTGGAGAATTTGTCAAAACTGACCCGATTAGCAAGGAGGAGTTTGCCTATTTGCAAGCTTATATTCGGATTTCGCTGGAAAGACCGATCGACGAATTGCGATCGCAATTCAAGACAGACGAACATCTGCGCTTAATTGGCACTGCTGGAACCATCGAAACTCTGGCTGCAATTAACGCTCGCGAAAAGTTGGGAACAGTTCCGAGTCCGCTAGCTGGCTATCAGTTAAGTTTAAAAGATTTGCGCGATTTAGTCAATCGCTTTCGCAAACTTTCTTACTCGGAAAGGCTGGCAATTCCCGGAATGTCTGATAAGCGGGCGGAAATTATTCTCGCCGGCGCTTTGATTTTGCAGGAAGCGATGACACTATTAGGGATGGAATCGCTCACTGTGTGCGATCGATCTTTGAGAGAAGGCGTAATAGTTGACTGGATGCTGAGCCGCGGTTTGATCGAAAACCGCTTGCGCTATCAAGGTTCAATCCGCCAGCGCAGCGTTCTACACATGGCTGCAAAATATCAAGTTAACTTAAAACAAAGTGAAAGAACCGCCGAATTTGCCCTGAATTTGTTCGACCAAACCCAAGGAATTTTACACAATTGGGGAACAGAAGAACGCGAGTTGCTGTGGGCGGCGGCGATTCTGCACAACTCCGGTTTGTACGTCAGTCATTCGGCGCACCACAAGCATTCTTACTATTTAATTCGCAATGGTGAGTTATTGGGATACACTGAAACAGAGATTGAAGTAATTGCTAATCTAGCTCGATATCACCGCAAAAATCCTCCCAAAAAGAAGCATGAAAATTTTCAAATTCTCCCGAAAAGATACCGAGAAGTAGTGAGTAAACTGCATCCTTTTCTGCGGTTGGCTGTGGCTTTAGATAGGCGGCAAATTGGCGCTATTGCTGACTTCAAATGCGAACACCGCCCGGAAGTGCGAGAGTTTCACTTGCGGCTGCAACCGCTCAACCCCGCGGACGATTGCGCTCTGGAAATGTGGAGTTTGGATTATAAAAAGCCCTGTTTTGAAGATGAGTACAATCTCAAATTAGTGGCAACTTTGGAACCGAATATCGTGACAGTTTAAAGAATACTCAGAGCCGGAAAACGAGAAACTTTAGGGTGCGTACTTCGCACCATTAGTTTCAACTTAACCCCAAGTGTAGTACCAATATTGTGTTTAACTCCATACTCCTCCCGATCGCCCCTAGCCTGCCCTAAGAAGGCAGGGTGGATTAATTAACGAGAGGATAAATCAAGGTGATGTGGCTATTTGCTGACGCTTTGTGCGTTGGATTTAAGTGGTTTGTCCGGGCTAGACAAACCGAAAAGCAACTCACTCAGATATTCAAAGAGTTTGTGTAGACGCGGTTGAAACCGCCGTCTTATCTACAAACCAAGCCCAATTACTGTAAAATCCTGTTGGGTGATGAGATTAGCTGGCACACCCTTGAGGCTAGCTAAGATTTGATCTGTGTTGGCAATTTTGATAAAAGTTGTAGTGTTTTCTTCAACTATGCTGAGTCGATCGACCTTTAAGCCTCCCATCAAAACCAATAAATCCTCACCTTGCCTAAAATCAACAATAACATCGCCACCTTCCATCGCAGTCAAGCAAAAGTAATCGCGCCCGCTTCCCCCAATCCAAGTATCATCACCCTTGTCGCCCCACAGAGTATCGCTACCCTCACCGCCGCACAATTGATCCGCATCTCCACCGCCAAAAATTAGATCGTTGCCGTTACCGCCGCACAAATAATCTTTTTGACTGCTAGCATCCGTCGCGATATTGTCAGTATCTCCGAAAATTGTATCATCGCCTTCGCCGCCACAGATGGTGTCACTTCCCAAATCTCCAAACAGCAAATCATTGCCCGAATCGCCGCAAATTAGATCGTTATCTTTGCCGCAGTGGATGGTATCATTGTCCTCGCCCCCAACCAGAGTATCTGCGCTTTCTTGCCCGTATAAAAGGTCGTTGCCGCGATCGCCAAAAAGCAAATCTTTTCCTGTTAAGTCGCCCTCAGACGAGTCAGAAGTGCCGCCAAATAAACGATCGCCACCTTCATCCCCAAGCAAGGTATCGTTGCCTTTGTCGCCCCAAACTACGTCATCATCTTTGCCTGTGATCGCCAAATCATCATCTTTACCCGCATAAATAATGTCATTCCCAGCGTGCCCGACGATGTAGTCGTTATCTTCGTTGCCAAATATGGTGTCGCTGTCTGCATCCGGGCCCAAAGCAACCGGGCTAGCAAAACCACCGTAAATATTATCGCTACCCAATAAGCCCATTAGCAAGTCGCTGCCGTTAAAACCGTTGATGCTGTCATTAATATTGCTGCCGGTTAGGGAATCCCTGCTGTCTGTACCGCTGAGGGTGTTTGCAGGGATATTTTGGGCGGGAATGGAAGCGCGATCGGGTAAATTTAGCTGATCGCACGTACAGTCTTCCGAAGCAGCAGGAATTACCGCAGGTTTGGGGGTTTCGGTTGGTGGAGATGTAGTTTGGGCGATCGAATTCTGATTTGCGATCGGCGTTTCCCCAGGTTTAGCCGTCGGAATTGGAGTTTCCGCAGATATCGGAATTGGCGTCGGAATTGGTGTCGGAGTTTCCGCAGGCGTCGGAGTTTCCGCAGGCGTCGGAGTCGGTGTCGGAATTGGAGTTTCCGCAGGAATTGGCGTCGGAATTGGAGTTTCCGCAGGCGTCGGAATTGGAGTTTCCGCAGGCGTCGGAGTCGGTGTGGGAATTGGAATTTCCGCAGGAATTGGCGTCGGTGTGGGAATTGGAATTTCCGCAGGATTTGGCGTCGGAATTGGAATTTCCGCAGGCGTCGGAGTCGGTGTGGGAATTGGAATTTCCGCAGGAATTGGCGTCGGAGTCGGTGTGGGAATTGGAATTTCCGCAGGAATTGGCGTCGGAATTGGCGTCGGAGTGGGAATTGGAATTTCCGCAGGCGTCGGAGTTTCCGCAGGAATTGGCGTCGGAATTGGCGTCGGAGTCGGAGTCGGAATTTCCGCAGGAATTGGCGTCGGAATTGGCGTCGGAGTTTCCGCAGGAATTGGCGTCGGAATTGGCGTCGGAATTGGCGTCGGAGTCGGAGTTGTATCTACAATAGTCAAAAGAGCACTAGAAATTGCTCCTAAATCTGCTCCGTTAGTGGGATTGTTCAGACTTAAATTAACAGTTTCATTTTGTTCTATTTCGGAATCATCCACAATGGCAATCGTGAAAGTTTGCACACTTTCGCCAATGTCAAAATTTAATGTTCCCGATGTCTGGTTATAGTCGCTGCCAGCATTAGCAGTGCCATTACTTGTAGTGTAACTGACAGCAGCAGCCACATTAGTAGCATCAGTGCGAGTAACGGTAATTGTGGCAAACTGACCGTTTTCATTAACGCTGTAATTGGGGTTGCTGAAGTTGAATGTGCCGGGATTAGTCAGGTTTATAGTGAAAGTTTGGTTGGGGGAAGTATCGACACCGCCGTTATCTGTGCCGCCATTATCTTTCAGGTTTAAGGTGATATTAGCACTGCCGATCGCCCCTGCCGTCGGTATAAAAGTTAACATTCCCGCCGAGTCGATCGCAGGTTGTACACTAAACAAAGCAGCATTATCATTCCCTACCACTTGAAAAGCCACAGTTTGTCCCGATTCGTTGGCCGGGCCTGGAGAAATGACAGTCGCCCATCCGGGGATGGTTTGCGCGCCGGATTTGCTACTGAAAGTGCGATCGCCCCCACTGACAAACGAAGGTGCATCGTTGACTGGATTAACTGCGATCGAATATGTCAAACTATTAGTGCTAAACGGCGTTGTTCCCCCAGTCACTGAAGCATTAACGCCCGCAGTACCGTTACCCGCCCCATTCCTTCCATCCCACCCCCGAAAAGTAATTGTGGGTTCGCTTCCAGAAATGCTGTAATAGTCTGGGTTGGGTGCAAAGCGGACTCTCGCAGGCGTTAGCAGGGAAACCCCAGTCAAGTTGATATTAGCTTGCGCCTCGGTTGTGCCGTCACCGAGAAATGAAAAATTAGGAGTTTCGTAAGGATCGATCGCGCCACTAAATCCAGAATAATCTCGCAGCGGGCCTGTTAGTATGATATCGCTGCCGTCTGAAAGAAAGTAATTGTCGCCGAACACTCTGAGAGTGTAATTAGTAGCACTATTGGTGTTGTAAGCAACACTTTCGGCGGCGACAAATAAGCTGTTAGTTTGTCCGCCCGGATTGGGAGTAATGCCGTCTGCTTGGGCAAAAATGTTGCCGGAAGTTGCAGATAGCTGCTGGAAACCGATTTCAATTGCTTTGCGATCGCTCGTAACGGCAATAATGCTCAAACCCGCTTGATTTGGATTAGTGCGCGCTTCTGAGATAATTTGTAGATTAAAACCTAAGCTAAAGCCAGAATTGCGATCGAGCGGTGGAAATGACGGATTTAAAGGATTATTTGTATAGCCAGCATAGATGCTACCGGCAGCAGTGCTATTTAAATTAACTCCATTTCCGCTCAATATTTCGGAAGCAGTATCGGTAGGAGAAATAGAATTTAAATTTGTCAAAGACAGCCAATTTTGTGAACTGGGTGTATTGCCAAGCGATCCATCATAAAGAAGACTAGGGCCGAGCACTGTCGCTGAAGTTTCCGACACGGTGTCGAAATTTGTCCAAGTATTGCCGTTAGTTGAAAATTGCCAATTGCCGTTAGTATTGTCTGCGGTGGTGACTGCAACACCCAAAACATAGCTATTAGCATTGTTACTTCCTAACTCGCTGGTGATGGCTAAAGGAGTAAAACCTGTGTTAGCTGCGTTGGTTGTATCTTCATTAATTGGGAGGAGTGTATTAAAATTTGAATTTCCCAAAGTTGGAGCGCTGTTGACTTGCGGGTTGCGGAGGCTGTTAATATAAATAGTGTTAATTCCGCCGTTGGGCAAACCCAAGGAACCGGGACTGTTGACGGCATAATTAGCAGTGACGCTGACACCACCAAGAGCGCTAAAAAACTCGACAATTCCCCCGTTGTTTGGTGCGGAAATTTGCATTTTAGCTGCACTGCCAAAGGCTCCGTGGTTTCCTGATGTCCTCCAGGCGATCGCATCTACTGTATCGAAATTTGTAGTGCTAGTATTATCAACATAAACAACATCTGAAGCCGCGAAATCCCCATCAAAATTTCCCACGGGGAGCAGCTTTGTCAAAAATCCACCTTCAAGGCTCAATCTAATGTTCCAATCATTATTTGTTCCCGACGGTATGGGGTTGTAGGCAATCTCTTGATTGGCGGGCGAACCGCCGATCGCAATTATTGTTCCTGCTTTAAACACAGGAGCAATACTCGCCATATTCGTAAATTGGTAAGCAGAATATTTGGCTGTTGTTGGAAGAGTTGAGTCGCCCACGAAATAGCTCTGAAGCTGAGTTGCACTTACATCTTCTGTCAGCAGTAACTCTACATACTCGTTGCCAGTCAAGTCTCCAGTAGCGCGCCGGAATTCGTTAATAATTATCTGTCCCATTTAGATGCACCTAAATTTGAGATGATGGTTTTAGCTATCAACTACTGTGATTTTTTAACAATTACTATAATTTAGTTTACGTAATCAAACTCTCAGTAGTTTCTACGTACAATCGCCGTTGTATGTGATTTTGGGTACACAAATAATATCTTGACTGCCGATCGGTGTCAAGTATAAAGTTGGGATGGGGAGGATCTCCGGCTTTGCAACGCCGTATTTTTTTCGCTTTGCGAGCACTTCATGCCATGTCCGATCAATTACCATAACAAAAACGGTTCGCAGTGCGGACTTTAGTCCAGCTCGGTTACGGACTAAAGTCCGCACTACGAACCAATTTTATCCTTGTCAATCGATCGGACAAGATATCATACCAAATCCGGGTTAGCCATCCCCTCGATCGAGAAATACGGTTGAGTTAATTTTTTTTGTGATTGCGAACATCCCGATCGTGGCGATCGCAGTATTTATTTTTCACATGGTGAAAGCCGATGGCAGCGTATTGGGTCATATCAAGCCTGGTCGATCGCACGTAATCGAGGGGCCGGGGCGCGTTGATGGGCTCTATTGTTTTCAGTGTCAATATTAGAATTGAGTTGGACTCAATCGCTTTCAATTATTGAATTATCTGCGTCCATCAGTGTTAATCCGCTTGAAATCTGCGGTTAATCGGCTCGATCGAATATTTATGCAACTCAAGTCTATTAGTGAAGCGATCCCCTACAATAATCGCGGTCAATCCATCGAACTTGATGTCAGTAGTGAGATTTTCTGTACCCAAGAGACGAATCCTCTCAAAACCTGTAAAAAACAGGCTCGAAGAGCCTGTTCCACAAGAATTATTGGTTTGTATCTATTTGAGAATTATCTTGCCTGACGCACCAAACACAATGAAGTTCTGCTTACCCAAACACGATAAAATCACTGCGATCGATCGCACTAGCTGACACTCCATTCAAAGCAGCTAAAAGTTGACCGTTTTGACGGAGCCAGATGAAAGTTGTATTGGCATTTTGGGTAATACTCAGTTCAGCAAAACTTAAACCGCCAGTTAATTCCAACAAATCTTCACCTTTTGTGAAATCAGCAATTACATCGCTGTTTTCACCTGCACTTAACAAGAAGCGATCGCCCCCAACACCACCAATCAAAGTATTATTACCTAATCCCCCCGTCAGAGTATCGTCACCTTTACCGCCGTAGAGAGTATCGTTCCCCTCCCCGCCGCACAGTTTGTCATCACCGCCATTGCCAAACATCAAGTCATTACCGGCACCGCCGCACAGGGAATCAGGTTCGCCGTTAAAAGCGATCGCGCTGCCTCCGAGAATAGTATCGTCCCCATCACCACCACAAAGAGTATCGCTGCCCCGATCGCCCAACAGCAGATCGTTGCCCGTACCCCCCACCACCACATCATTGCCCTTGCCGCCATAAACCGTATCGTTGCCCTCATCGCCGCTGAGAGTATCGGCAGCATCTCCCCCATGTAAAAAGTCGTTTCCAGTACCGCCAAACAGCAGATCGCGTCCGGTAGAGTCAGGGCTAGACGGGTTAACACTGCCTCCAAACAAGCAGTCGTTACCCTCAGACCCCACCATAGTATCGTTGCCCTTGTCGCCCCAAATCAAGTCATCATCTTTGCCACCACTCGCCACATCATCGCCCTTACCCGCGAAAATGAAATCTTCGCCTGCGTTGCCGTTGAGGTAATCATTGCCCCTGCCACCAAGCAGCACGTCTCTGTCTGCATTCGCGCCGAGGGGGACATTGCTGGGCACTCCCCCGTAAATATTGTCGTTGCCGAGTGTTCCCTGCAGAATGTCGTTGCCGTTGAGACCATTAATCGCATCGCTGAGATTGCTGCCGGTGAGGAAGTCGTTGCCGTCAGTGCCGTTAAAAGTGCGATCGACTGAATTAGCGCCGGGAATCGAAGCGATCGCGGGTAGGGTAATGTCGTCGCAAGTGCGATCGGCATCGCCGCCGACAACACTGTCAGAGTCAACAGGAGTCGGAGTCGGAGTCGGAC
Source organism: Microcoleus sp. N9_A1 (assembly GCF_036701795.1). Classification (NCBI taxonomy): domain Bacteria; kingdom Bacillati; phylum Cyanobacteriota; class Cyanophyceae; order Oscillatoriales; family Microcoleaceae; genus Microcoleus; species Microcoleus sp. N9_A1. Next base: position 2,084 of record NZ_JAUBRI010000062.1, on the reverse strand, counting down.
TTGGAGTTCCCGCAGGAGTCGGAGTCGGACTTGTCGGAGTCGGACTTGTCGGAGTTGGACTTGTCGGAGTTGGACTTGTCGGAGTCGGACTTGTTGGAGTCGGAGTTCCCGCAGGAGTCGGACTTGTTGGTGTCGGACTTGTTGGTGTCGGACTTGTTGGTGTCGGACTTGTTGGTGTCGGACTTGTTGGACTTGTCGGTGTCGGACTTGTCGGTGTCGGAGTTTCTGTCGGAGTCGGAGTTGGACTTGTCGGAGTCGGACTTTCTGTCGGAGTCGGACTTGTCGGAGTCGGACTTGTTGGAGTCGGGCTTGTTGGAGTCGGACTTGTCGGAGTCGGACTTGTCGGAGTTGGACTTGTTGGAGTTGGACTTGTCGGAGTTGGACTTGTCGGAGTCGGACTTGTCGGAGTTGGACTTGTCGGTGTAGGACTTGTTGGAGTCGGGCTTGTTGGAGTCGGACTTGTCGGAGTCGGACTTGTTGGAGTTGGACTTGTCGGTGTAGGACTTGTTGGAGTTGGACTTGTCGGTGTAGGACTTGTTGGAGTTGGACTTGTCGGTGTAGGACTTGTCGGAGTTGGACTTGTCGGAGTTGGACTTGTCGGAGTCGGACTTGTCGGAGTCGGACTTGTCGGAGTCGGACTTGTCGGAGGGTTATCGACAACAATGCTGGCGGTGACGATCGCAGAATCAGCTTTCCCGTCATTAGCTTTGTAGGTAAAAGAGTCTGTCCCTGCAAAACCAGTATTCGGAGTGTAATCGAAGGAACCGTTAGCGTTGAGGGCGATCGCCCCTTTAGTCGGCCCAGTCACCAAAATTGCACTCAGCGGATCGTTTTCCGGGTCTGTATCGTTGATTAAGACTCCCAACCCTGCCACGTTGAGAGGGGTATTAAAAGAAGTTGTATAGTTGTCAGGAATCGCGACAGGTGGGTTATTGCTGACATTAACAGTCACTGTAGCGGGTGTAGAGTTAACTATTCCGTCGCTGACTGTGTAGGTAAAGGTGTCTGTCCCTGAAAAGCCAGCGTTAGGAGTATAAGCGAAAGAACCGTCTTTGTTGAGGGCGATCGACCCTTTCGTCGGATTTGCGGCCACCGCAGCAGTCAGCGCGTCTAAATCTGCGTCGGAGTCGTTGGCTAAAACTCCCGGCACTGTGACGTTGAGGGCTTTTCCCGCACTGATGCTGTAGGTGTCGGGATTTGCTGTGGGCGGATTGTTTATGACATTGATATTTGCCGAAATTTCTGGTGAAGTAGCAGCCCCGTCACTGACACTGTAGGTGAAGCTATCGAGTCCAACAAATCCAGGATTCGGAGTATAAGTAAACGAACCATCCTTATTAAATCCGAGAGTGCCATTGTTGGGATTTGTGACTTTCGTTGCCGTCAGCAAATCACCGTCCAAGTCGCTATCGTTGGCTAAAACTCCCTCAGCCACAGGAACGTTTATCACTCGACCGTGCAGGGTTTTGTAACTGTCACTATTTGCCTGCGGCGGCTGATTTGTGACATTGATACCTATCTGAGTGGTCGCAGGCACGAAAGTTCCATCGCTGACACTGTAGCTGAATTCCTCCAACCCAACAAAACCGGGATTGGGAGTATAGCTAAAGGAACCGTCAGGGTTAAAATTGATCTTGCCGTTGTTTGGCAAGGATACCAGTTTGGCCGTCAATGTGTCGCCGTCGGGGTCGATGTCATTGGCCAGGACTCCGGGAATTACGACATTGAGTGTCTTGTCGTGGGGAGTGTTGTAACGGTCACTATTTGCCTGCGGCGGCTGATTTGTGACATTGATACCTATCACAGCAGACGCTGATGTGAAAGTTCCATCGCTGACACTGTAGCTGAATTCCTCCAACCCAACAAAACCGGGATTGGGAGTATAGCTAAAGGAACCGTCAGGGTTAAAATTGATCTTGCCGTTGTTTGGCAAGGATACCAGTTTGGCCGTCAATGTGTCGCCGTCGGGGTCGATGTCATTGGCCAGGACTCCGGGAATTACGACATTGAGTGTCTTGTCGTGGGGAGTGTTGTAACGGTCACTATTTGCCTGCGGCGGCTGATTTGTGACATTAATACCTATC
>NZ_JAUBRI010000061.1:0-41561 GCF_036701795.1 Microcoleus sp. N9_A1 | reverse complement strand
GATCGCGTTTGAGCCAGTCGTCGAGTACATCAAAGATGCCTCTTTCGGTCTGGGCGCGTCCGACTGCGATTGTCATTTACGCAAATCTCCAAAAAGATATAATTACAACGGATTTGTCTCTAGTCATTATTCCCCAACGGTTGCCTCTGCTTAGCAGAAAACTATTTGGATTATGAACAGAGTTTACTTTTCTTTACCGTATTCAAGATTATAGAGGTAATTCTTTACAATGGCAAGTATTTCTTAAAGAACTTCCGGATCTTGACTTGTCCCCGAAGTCCTCGAAGTTCTCGAAGCCCTCGAAGAAACCCGGAATCCGGGCAGGAACTCACAGGCATCGCCCCTACAGAAAGCGGTTTTTTTTACAGGAATACTTCGTTACAGCCCGCCCCCACGGTTAAAAACCCGGTTTTTTGCGTCTTGATGCGTAAGTCCTGTCCTATATATATACTGAGGATAGAGCTCCAAACTTAGGTTTTTAAGACTATATGTTCAGCATTGACATCATTGTGAAAAATACGCCCGTCTCGCTGTCGGTGCAGCGGAAGTTGGAGGAGGACGCTGAGACTGTTTACCAGCAGGTACTGGCGGCGATTCGCAACTCCCAACCGCAAATTTTGGAACTCACCTGCGAGAAAAATCCTGAGAAAAAGGTGGCTGTACTCAGCAGCGAGATTTCTGGGGTGGTGGTTTCTCAGAAATCGGGGGCGTCATCTACAGGCAGATCCCCTGGCTTTGTCTCGATGACAGCAGAATGAGGGCTGGGGGTGTTGGTGCCGATATGGGCCAGTCAGCGGTTGCGGTGCGCGAGTTGGGTTTTTGCTGGCCGTCGGGCGATCGAGTTTTGCAAGGTTGCTCTCTGGATGTACCTAAGGGCGAGTTTTGGATGCTTTTGGGCACTAACGGCAGCGGCAAGTCTACGCTGTTGAGGCTGATGGCTGGGCTGCTGCACCCCCAGTCGGGGGAAATTGACCTGAGTGGGCGGGTGGGTTTTGTGTTCCAAAATCCGGATCACCAATTGGTGATGCCGACGGTGGGTGCGGATGTGGCTTTTGGTTTGGTGGAGGAAAAGCTTTCTAATGTTCAGGTGCGGGCGAGGGTGGCTGAGGCTTTGGAGGCTGTGAATTTGCTGGATTTGCAGCGGCGGCCGATTTATGCTTTGAGTGGGGGACAGAAGCAGCGGATTGCCCTTGCTGGGGCGATCGCCCGTCACTGCGAAATTCTGCTGTTGGATGAACCGACTGCTTTGTTAGATCCTGATTCTCAGTTGGATTTGGTGGCGGCGGTGCAGCGGTTGGTGAAAAATCGCGGGATTACGGCTTTGTGGGTGACTCACCGTTTGGATGAGTTGAATTATTGTGATGGGGCTTTTTTGTTGGAAAAGGGCCAAGTTGTCGATCGGGGAGATCCGGCGCGTTTGAAGCAGCGGTTGATGCAAAGTCAGGATGTTTAACTATTTGATGAGGTTTGTCGTAAGGACTTTAGTCATATCTTATAAAAAGAGGACTGAAGTCCGAACGATCGAACAGGTGTTCATCGCAATTGGCGATCGCGCAACAAAGCATCTGCCCAAATTGTATCGGCTTCTGAGAGTGCTGGTATGACTTCCCAATTGCGATAATCTATCTTGAGGTCATAACTTCCTACGTCGTAAATTTCAGTGAATAATTCCTGTAAATTGATGACAGGTTCAATATCGCCCGATCGCAGTGGCAAAGGAAAGGCAGGCATCGGGTTTTGGACGTTAAAAGCGTACAAATCACCTCTGGGGCGACGATTTCCCCGACACACCAAAACTCGATAGTCGCTTTCAACATCATTGCCAATAACTGGCATTTTTCGACCGCGCCGCAATAGATCTATTTCAATTAAATGAGTGCGGCTACCTAAAATTTCTTCTCGCTTTTCCTCGTACATTTGTCGCCCTTTACCAGTTCGCTTATTGGTAGGCGATAAAATTTCAATAACTGTTATCAATTCTTTTGTTACCCTTTCTCTAATTTCTAAATACCCTTCCCTAATTGTTAGAGGTACAGGAAGAGTTACGGTTACGGGTTGTGCGGGCGGCGCTGCAATGGCTACGTTCGCTCTGATTGGTTCTATTGCTGTTTGCTGCTGCATTACTGTTACGTCGGGAATGCCAATTATCGAGAGATCGTCTTCACTGGCTTCATACATTCTCACCTCTAATGCAACTAAATATTTAGGACGCAGTTGGGGAGACAAAAACCTAAAAATTCCACTGATTAATAAGTGGTGTAGGGCGGGCCAGAGTTCGGGATGCTCTAAATACGGGTCCATACCGGGGAAGGGAGATGGCATTGATGTGACTCCTTGACTCAAATCTATTTCCAGTTTAACAAGACTTTTTTGGAACAATTAGACCGATCGCACTTCTGACAAAATAGAATAATTGCCGTCAGCGCGATCGCACTTTTTGACGGTTAACGTTCGATCGACAATTCCGATGCAATTGGCACGCTGTTTTCATCCAACACAGACACCGCATTCACGAAAACAATTGTATGCGGGACTGTCGGCATTAAGCGGCGCAGTGCATTGAGGTAAGATTCCGCATCGCGGCGACGGCTGAAACGGGCGACTGTTAACCGCTGACAGTTGGGGAGGTGGCGAATTAGATGCCAAGGTACAAGTCGATCGCGATAGGTCGATTCTTTTGGTATCATAGGAGAATCCTGTCCATGAAAATGGATTGTTGAGGAAAGGCGATCGCTCTTGATTTCTGAGGTCGGAGGGCGATCGCTTGTTTATAGTTTATATTCAACACGAATACTCGTGTGTTGTCAAGAGGGAATGGGACGAATTAGGCTGCGAGTTCGAGAATTTGCTCAAGAAAAGGGTTGGAATCTAACAGAAGTCTCCAAAAGAACAGGTATTCCATATACCACGATAATTACCTATGCGAACTCTCCAGGTATGGCAACCGTAGATTACACAGCTTTGGATAAGATGGCCCGTGCGTTCGATATTGCGATCGAGGATTTAGTCGAAATTCTGGAACAGTAAACTGATTTATCAGCGGGAAAATGGGGCTAATTCGCTTAAGAGTTCGAGAAATGGCTGAGGAGAAGGGTTGGACGCTGAAAGAAGTTTCCGAAAGAACGGGCATTCCGTACAGCACGGTCAAAAATTACGCGCAAGCTCCTAAGCTGGCAACTGTGGACTACACGGCTTTGCAGAAGCTTGCTCAAGTCTTCGATGTGATGGTTGAAGACTTGGTTGAGGTTTTGGAACGGTAAACTGATTTATCAGCGAGAAAATGGGGCTAATTAGGTTGCGGGTTCGAGAACTAGCCCAGGAGAAGGGTTGGACGCTTAAAGAAGTTTCTGAGCGATCGGGCATTCCTTACAGTACCGTTAGAAGCTATGCCCATTCTCCCAAGCTGGCAACGGTAGATTACACAGCTTTAAACAAAATGGCTCGCGTGTTTGATATTGCGATCGAAGATTTAGTTGAGATTTTGGAAGAGTAGGCTGATTTATCGTTGGGAATATGGGACGAATTAGGCTGCGAGTTCGAGAATTTGCTCAAGAGAAGGGTTGGAATCTGACAGAAGTATCCAAAAGAACAGGTATTCCATATACCACGATCATCACCTATGCCAATTCTTCAGGCATGGCAACTGTAGACTACACAGCATTGGACAAGATGGCCCGTGCGTTCGATATTGCGATCGAAAATTTAGTGGAAATTTTGGAAGAATAGGCTGATTTCCTAAGAATGCAATTGGACGAATTAGGCTGAGAGTACGTTTTTGATAAGCAGACTTTACCTTTATTAAATTCAAATTATGAAAGTTCAATCTATCAAGTTAAAGTATTTTAAGAAATTCAGAGAGCGAGAATTAGATTTCACCGATCCAGAAACTGGACTGGCACGAGACCTTATAGTTTTAATAGGGATGAATGGGACTGGCAAAACAAGTATTTTACAGGCAATAGCAGCAACATTGGGAGAGGCAACAGGTCGATTGCAGAGGCTTTCTGAATTGGAATGGCCAGGATTTAATTATGAATTGCTAGGGAGTAACTGGGGAAAGTTTGAACCAGACGTTACTCTAAAAATGCAATTTTCGTCTCCAGAGATCCACGCGGTTCGGGAGTTCCACCAAAAATTGAAAAATATCGGTCGCAATTTACCAGTTCCTCCTGCTGATAAACATATTGTGTCCCTTAAATGGCAAGGTGAGCGCGTTCAGGCAAACACTTCAAGTGAATTGTTTCAATTCAAAGGACGGGAATATGCTAAGCAACTCCTTAGAGCTGAAGGCTTTCAGGTGTTTGAGCGAGTTGGGACAATTCTTTGGTACACAGAGCAGAGAACTTCTACCAGCCTAACTACTGAAAACCAGGATGAAAAAATTGAAATTACAGAAGATAATCTACGAGATCGCTTTTCAAAGTGGCGACAATTTCATCAGGATGTTGAAAGGGGAAGAATTAAGCAATTCCGACCCGGACAAAAGGACATATATGCTGAAATTGAGCAAGCTTATAAAGTTGTTTTCCCCGAACGTAGCTTTGAGGGACCTGTTCCACGAGAAGGGATTGATGACATTCTGAGCGAACCCTGGTTTTATCTATATGATGGCAGAAACCAATATGAGATTTCTGAGATGTCTGGGGGCGAACGTGCTATATTTCCGATGATGATGGACTTTGCTAATTGGAATATTCATAATTCTGTGATCTTGATTGATGAAATTGAGTTGCACTTACATCCACCACTGCAACAAGCATTATTGAGAGCTTTGCCCAAGTTAGGAAAAAATAATCAATTCATTATTACAACTCACTCTGATTATATAGAGCAGCTAGTACCTGAAGCATACATTGTTCGTTTAGAGGAGTAACTATGAGTGTTGTTAGTAGTGGAAAAATACTTTTTTGTGAAGGAGCGCCCACCAGTTTAGACTATAAATTACTTAATACATTAGTTGATAGGATAACAGCTAATACCTGCACAATTGTTACTGTTGGGAGTAAGTTTACATTTTCAAAATTTGCCGAAGGATACTTTTCAGCGAGTAAAGCACTAGACCCGAAATACATTGTTTTTCTAGATAGGGATTTCGATGTTAAGCCAACTGATAACGGCCAGCTACTCCAAAGAGCAAATAAATCTGGCAATAAATCTATTTTTTTAAGTTATCGAACTTGTGTTGAAAATTATCTCTTAGAGGCTAATTTAATTCATAATTATTGGGAAGAAAAGTACAATGAAAAGCAGGACAATCCAACTTCTACCTGGGGGCATAAAAATTCACCAGGAGTCGCTCAGATTTCAAAACTGATTGAAACTAGCGCCAGAAACTTGCAAGCTTACCAAGCTGTAAGATGGGCTTTGGGTGACTTGGTGAACCTGAGTGTAGCACGGGAACAACTCAAAACTACATGGACGAATAAAGGTAAACTACCTAAATCATTAATTTTGCAAGACTGCAAAATTAAAGCGTTAGAATTAGTCAATCAATTTAGACAGGCTGTTGAATTAGTTAGACCAGAAAAATTTGAAGATAACCTTGGTGTCTATGAACAACTATTTGCACGAGAAGAATTTTGGACACAGAAGCAATACTTAATTTGGTTTAATGGCAAGGATATTCAAAAGGAAATGCAGAGACAAGATTCTACATTTATTTCTCTAAGTTCATTTTTTGATTGGGCAATTCCTTACCTAGACATTAATCAGCATGACGACCTTATAGAACTAAAAACAAAAATCGAGGAGCTATAGTTTAATTAAGTATAGTCACTTACAATTTTAGATTTCCAATTTGAGACTTGCGATTTTCAAATCTAAAATTGGAAATCTAAAATTATCTTCGAGCGCCCTTTTCTCCTCCCTACCTCATCTCATATCCAAACAAATTCGGATCGACTTCACCCAAATTCAAATCCGCCAAACCGTACTCCGCCCAACGCCGATCGACCATCGCCGCCACATCCGGATCGGACTCCAAAACTTCCCCCCATTCGTGATCCGTTTCCGGCGGCATCTTCGTAGTAGCATCAATCCCCATTCTGCCGCCCAAACCAATCTTTTCACTGGCAAAATCTAAACTATCAAAAGGCGTATTCGGCAGAATAAATACATCCCGAACCGGATCGACTTTAGAACTAATTGCCCAGACTACTTGACGCGGGTCGCGAATGTTGATACTTTTATCGACAACAATCACAAACTTAGTGTAAGTAAACTGCGGCAATGCGCTCCAAAATGCTAAAGCAGCCCTGCGCGCTTGACCGGGATATGCTTTATCAATGGAAATAATTGCGGCTTTATAACTCAGCGCTTCCATTGGTAAGAAGAAATCGACTATTTCTGATACTTGCTGCCGCAAAATAGGGGTGTAAATGCGGTTCAGCGCGATCGCCATCATAGCCTCTTCCTTCGGCGGCCGCCCGCTAAATGTGGTCAGATAAATCGGGTCTTTGCGGTGCGTCATGCAGTTGAAGCGAACTAGCGGCGAATCTTCCACACCGCCGTAATAACCCATGTGGTCGCCAAAAGGCCCGTCTGGCAAAACTTCCCCCGGTGTAATCGTTCCTTCTAACACAATTTCCGAGTCCGCCGGTACTTCCAAATCTACGGTTTTGCACTTGGCCAATTGCACGCCGGAACCGCCGTAAAGTCCGGCAAATAACCATTCCGATAAATCTACAGGAATTGGGGTTGCTGCGGCGAGAATGATTAAAGGATCGACTCCCAGGGCGATCGCAACTTCCAACTTTTTACCAGCCTGCGCCGCTTTCCGCAAGTGCCGCGCGCCGCCCCGGACAGATAACCAGTGTACAGTCATCGTGTTTTTTGACTGCAATTGCAAGCGATAAACGCCCACATTCGGCGTGCCGGTTTCGCAATCCTTGGTAATTACTAAACCGAGGGTGATAATTTTGCCCGCATCTCCCGGATAGGGGCGAATCATCGGGATTTTGTTCAAATCCACGCCTTCTCCTTCAAACACCACTTGCTGACAAGCTGGGAAGAAATCGCGGCCTGGTTTGGCTTTCACTACGTCGAACAAGACTTTGCCGAATTCTATGGCTTGGGATATCTTTTTGGGCGGTTTTGGCTGTTGTAGCATTCCCAATTTTTTGCCGAGCTCTTCTAGTTCGATCGGCTTTTCCATGTTCATCGCCCAGCAAACCCGTTGTTCCGTGCCCAACAGGTTAATCGCCACGGGGAATTCTGCCCCTTTGACGTTTTCAAACAAAAGTCCGGGCCCGCCTTTGACCAGCATTTGGTTGGAAATTTCGGCTATTTCGAGGTCGGAATCGACTAAAGCGCTAATCCGGCGCAGTTGTCCCCGTTCTTCTAGCAGTTTTAGGAATCCCCGCAAGTCTCTAGCCATTTTTTTTAAGAATTGTTAAGTGTATTTATTTTATTATTAGCCCATCGGCCACCATAAAGTTAAGCTACCATTGTCAGTTAATGAAAAATCCCCGACGTTCGCCCGATCGATTCCGCCACAGCCGTAGTTCCCGCAGCCAGCAGTTTTATCAGTCCCAAGCTGTTAGCCAACAAGCTTTTCAGCCTCCATATCCGTTGAGTTGCGAAGGCGCGGAAAGTTCGAGTTCCCCAGAAACGGCCGTAAAGTGCGATCGGGAAATTGCGATTTTGCTGCTAGATGCAGAAAACTTGAAACTCGACATTAATGCGGAAAAGTTTTTAGCCAGTTTGTGCAGCTATCCCCTGCAAGTTAAGATTGCTTTTGCTAACTGGAAAAACCCCAGCACCGGTAAGCTGGATACTGAATTGTACGATCGCGGTTACGAACTAATTCACGCTCCGGGCGGCGCTAACACCGCTGACGGTAAAATGATTGCCTTTGGTGCTGCTATTTTATACCGCTATCGGGATGTCCGAGAAGTTTTTGTTTGTTCCTCCGACGGTTTGTTAAATCACCTCTGCAATCAACTCCAAAATCAGGGATTGACTGTGTTTCGGGTGCGTAGTCAAAATGCTGTATTGTCTATAGAAAATCATCTGACTGGGGAGAGCAATCACTATTCTTGCAAAGAGGAAGTGGAACTCCCTACTTTTGCAGAACTGGCAAATAAAATTGCCGAGTTGCTGAAGGCAGAACACCAATCTATCGAGGAGCGCATAGCTTGGTTTTCTAGTATTACTCAACTTTTTCAAGAGCGCCGCGCTATCGAATTAACTTCAATAAATTCCACCAATATAGAAGCATTCGCATCAGCCCAAAAAGATATGATCTGCGAACCAAAAGAACCGGCAATTTCCGACGTTGTTGGTGCAAATATTGAGCACGAAAAATTGCCAGAAACTGTGCCTGCTGATGCCGTGACGATCGATTCACTGGAAGTCTTAGAAAATATACTTGTAGAAATTATTGAATCAGAGATAAATAATTTCCCAAATAATGCTATTAATGTAGCTGAGCTTAAAAAAATATTTTTCATCCGATGTCAAGTTCAGGCCGATCATATAGTGAAAACTTTCTTGGTTGATTCCAGTTTAGTCAAATTTTTGAAATCGCGTCCTTCTGTATTTCAATTGACATCGAGCGGGAGCGAACATCACGTGAGGATAGTCCAAAAATCTTCGGATTCAAACACTTCTCCATCTGCCACACTGGAATCATCTTTAGCAAAAATTTTGATAGCTTTAACCGCTCAATCTCCAGGTGCTTACATTTCGACTATCCTAGTAGCAGGTGAATTTAACAAGCAATACGGTCAACCAATTACTAAAAAGCTGAAATCGCTGGATTTGGGCGAGAAATTTCTAGATTTTTTGCAGTCTTGTCAAACATTTAAAGTCAAGAAAGAGGGTAATGATTATCAAGTGGCGATCGCCCCTGGCTCATCTTTTTAATCTAATTAGGACTTATGCAGGGGGATCGGGAACCGGGTTTGTGTAGGAAAAAACTTGATTGTGACCCGCAGATTTAGTAAAAAACCCGGTTGCTTTGGTCAGGAGTACGTCAGTCCTGCTAATGTTAACCATATATTAAAGAAAGGTTATCGTTTTTGCAGCCATTTCTTAATCATTAAAAACTTAATCTGATGTTAACCATAATTTAAAACAAGCTTATTATTTTCCCTGTTTTTACTTAGAATTTCAGTCTATCCTATGGAAGAGATTTGTAAAGTCTGCTATTAATACTAAGGACGAGGAGTTATGGTTTTCTTCACTAAAGGCTGGCGACGCGGCTTGATAGTTACGCTAGCAGTAGCAGCATTTTCGCTCTCGTTGATTACTTCGGCTGTAGCTGCGGTAACACTAAACGGTTCGGGAGCAACTTTTCCGAAACCTTTGTACGATCGCTACTTCTCTCAGATGAGAAGTGCAAATCAAATTACTGTAAACTACGAAGGAACTGGCAGCGGTGCTGGTATCAAAGCATTAATTGCAGGCACTGTTGATTTCGCAGGCAGCGACGCGCTGATGAGTGGTGCACAAATCGCTGAGGTAAAGCGGGGTGTTATGGCGGTTCCGACTGCTGGCGGCGCTGTTGCAGTTGTTTACAACTTGCCCGGAGTGATAAATCTGAGGCTAAATAATGATGCGATGAAAGGCATCTTTGAAGGGAAGATTACTCGCTGGAATGATGCGAAAATAGCCGCAATTTCTGGACAAGCTAAAAACTTGCCCAATACTCCAATTCGAGTAGCTGTGCGGGCAGACAGCAGCGGTACTACCTTTATTTTTTCTAACCACTTGCAGGCGACCGGCAGCAGCATCAAAGCTGCCGCTCAGCCGAAGTGGCCAGACACCGTTGTCAGCGGTCCAGGAAACCCCGGCGTAGCTGCTTTGGTGAAAAATACAGCGGGTGCAGTTGGCTACGTTCAAGATACTTATGCTCGGCAAAATAATCTCCAAACAGCATTTATTCAAAATAAAGCTGGCAGATTTGTAGATCCTAGCTTGGCTGAAGCCGAAAAAGCTTTGGCTGGGGAATCCTTCCCGGCAGACTTCCGCTTGGTAGAAGGAAATCCTAATGATGGATATCCGATTGTTGGTTTGACTTGGCTGTTAATCTACAAACAGTATCCTGCGGCGAAAGCAGATGCTATTAAAAAGATGGTTAATTGGGTGATGACTACAGGTCAAGGTATCAACAAACAGCTAGAGTATACCTCGATTCCGCAAGGTACAGCTCAAAAGGTGATTCAAACAGTGAATCAGAGCGTGGTTGCTAGAGGTTAATTCAATTTTTTTCCAATAGTTATGAGTTTTGAGTTAAATGTATGACTCAAAACTCATACATTGCATTTATTAAGGTGCAGGCACGCACAATGCTATCTATTTCATTAATCAAAGATTTCGCTGTTTACCAGAAAGAATTGGTTTAAAGCCTCTCCCTGATCGGTAGAAATTAAAAGCAGACGATTCATTACTCCAATCCTCTTCCTTCCATGTCAACTGTCAACTGTCAACTGAATGAAGCCATAACTCGGTATGACCAATTCTTCAAAGAAACCGAAAAAATTGACTCGGAAGCCGGCAGCAATCAACACCCACGTAGATTTGACTGATACGAAGGGTGAAGGTTTGTGGCTGGAGTCGGGATTTACTGTATTTGTATGGGCTTTTGCTATAGCGACGGCGGGCATCCTGTTCTGGATGAGTGGAATAATTTTTAAGGATGCTTGGCCGGCTATTAGCAAGTTTGGACTAGAGTTTTTGTGGAATCCCAAATGGGATATCGGGGAGTTGCAGTTTGGGGCTTTGCCGTTTATTTACGGTACAGTAGTTAGTTCTGCGATCGCCATTATTATAGCAATTCCCCTGGGACTTTCAGTCGCGATCGTAACCAGCGAGAACTTTTTGCCGACTTGGGTGCGATCGCCCTTGGGATTCATGGTTGAATTAATATCAGCCATTCCCAGCGTCATCGTTGGCCTGTGGGGAATCTTTGTGTTAATTCCCTTTCTGCTACCTTTACAGCAGTCGCTGTTCAACAATTTCAGTTGGTTTCCCCTATTCAGCAGCGAACCTTTTGGGCCGGGAATGCTGCCCGCTGGCATACTTTTATCGATTATGATTTTGCCCACAGTCGCCGCCATCAGCCGCGATGTCTTGCTGTCGGTTCCAGTAGATTTGCGAAGTGCTTCCATGTCCCTCGGTGCCACCCGCTGGGAAACCATATTTAAGCTGTTATTGCCAGCAGCAAGTTCGGGAATTATCGGAGCGACTATCTTAGCATTGGGACGCGCTTTGGGCGAAACAATGGCAGTCACAATGGTAATTGGCAACTCGATTCAAATCAACAAATCTATATTAGCTCCCGGCTACTCAATTCCCGCTGTTTTGGCCAGTCAATTTCGGGAAGCTCAAGAAGAACTGCACATCGGTTCTCTAATGTATTTAGCCCTAATTCTATTTGTGATTACCCTATTAGTGAACGCAGTAGCAGTATTGTTGGTGCAGCTAATCGGCGTCAAGGGAGCTAAGAATTAACCATGACTCAAGCACAAAATTCAAACAGTATTCTGGATACAGAAATCTACAAACCCCTGTCAGTGAGCCGAAATTTTTTCAGCCAGGGAATGACAGTTATTGCCTTCGCTCTTACAGGTCTTGCCCTGCTGCCTTTGTTCGCTATTTTGTACAAAATATTGGGCGAAGGACTGACACACTTAAGCTGGGAAGTGCTAGTATCTCTGCCCGCACCCGTCGGAGTCGAAGACCAGCCCAACGGCTTTGCAAATGCGATTCTTGGTACAGCTTTAATGGTGGGAATTGCCACATTATTTAGCGTACCAATTGGCGTGATGACGGGAATATTTCTGTCAGAGTTTGGCAGAGAAAACAAGGCGATAGCGAATACAATCCGCTTTATCACCGTCATTCTCAGCAGCGTTCCCTCTATTGTTGTCGGCGTGTTTGCTTACGCCCTAATTGTCGTTACAACTAAGGCTTTTTCAGGATTGGCCGGCGGTGTTGCTCTTGGTATAATCATGCTGCCGGTTGTGGCGCTGACAACAGAACAAGCATTAAAATTAGTGCCTACTTCCTATCGCCTCGCTTCTGCGGGTTTGGGAGGCGGACGCTTTCAAACAATGTTTCGGATTATTATTCCCTCAGCACTTCCGACTATTACCACAGGCATTTTACTTGCAGCTTCCCGCGCCGCCGGCGAAACTGCACCTCTAATTGTAACTGCCTTGTCGAGCCAATTTTGGCCTCCTTTAGTTGAGAAATTGGGGGAGATAGTTCAGTCTCCCGTCGGCACAGAAACTATCTCGAAAATCCAAGAAATTCCCGAGACACTGCTGACTCCAACTCCTTCTATGTCAGTATTAATATACAGTTACGCCAGCTCTCCTTACAAAGAGCAAAATGAATTAGCGTGGACTGCGGCCTCTGTCCTTTTGGGAATGGTTTTGTTCACCAGTTTAGCCTCCCGCGCCGTCACTCGCAAACGCTTGCAAAATCGGTAAATTGCGTGGAAAGGAAGAAGGAAGAAGAAAGAAGGAAGAAGGAAGAAAACAACTATCTGTGTATTTGTGATTTCCGAAATCAGTGCATAGCTATCAAGACGAACTAAATCAGACCATCGGGTAAAATTCTGCATCTAAAAAATTACCAACCACACTAGAAAGAATGCAAATAATGAAACCCAAAAGCAACTTAAAAGCTGAAAAATATAGCGACCAATTTTTAGAAGACGCGACTCCTGAAATCGACCCCAATGCAATGCCAGCCTTGCGGGTTCAGGACTTGAGTTTCTCCTACGGAACTCACAAAGTGCTCGAAAATTTGTCAATGAATATTCCTCACCCGCAAGTGACGGCGATTATCGGCCCTTCTGGTTGTGGCAAATCAACATTTCTTAAAGCTCTAAATCGCATCGGCGAATTGGAAGGAAAAGTACAAATAAAAGGCAGGGTTGAGTTTTTTGGACAGGATATTTACAGTCCTAAAGTCAATATTAATAGTTTGCGCCGCCAAATGGGCATGGTGTTTCAAAGACCGAATCCTTTTCCGCTGAGCATTTACGATAATATTGCTTACGGAGTGCGTATTTTTGGTCGTAAAAGCAAAGCAGAGTTAGACGAAATTGTGGAATCTGCCCTGAAAAGTGCGGCGCTTTGGGATGAAGTGAAAGATAATTTGAAGAAGTCGGCGCAGGGGATTTCGGGCGGACAGCAGCAACGGCTTTGTATTGCTCGCGCTTTGGCGGTAAAGCCAAGAATTCTGCTAATGGATGAGCCTTGTTCTGCTTTAGATCCGATTTCTACTATGAAAATTGAGGAGTTGTTTCAGACTCTGCGACAGCAGTTGACTGTGGTGATTGTAACGCACAATATGCAGCAGGCGGCTCGGGTTTCTGATTATACGGCTTTCTTTAATACTGATGAGAGCCGCATCGGCCGCATGGTGGAATTTGGGCCGACAAGCCGGATTTTTACTTCTGCAAGTAATTCGAGTACGAGAGATTATATTCAAGGTCGTTTCGGTTAATAAGTAGAAGGAAGAAGGCAGAAGGAAGAATGTTTATACAGCAAGCTTTTTAGCCATCTGTATCTTACTTTTAACTAAGTGGATTTACTTGCTTACACCTTGAACCTCTTTCAGAACAGGTAAGATGCCTGTTCCACAACAGGCAAATATTTTTGTGGAGCAGGCATCTTGCCTGCTATAGTTATGGAAGCCGCCAAGGTTCAACCGGACGTTATATCGTTTCCGGTTGCATCGGAATGATTTAACCGCAGAGAACACAGAGAACACAGAGGGAGACGAGAGAGATATGAATAATTCCGATGAAGAGCGGAATTAATATTATTAATTGCTGAAACTATTGCGGGAAATTGCAATTTTCTTCTTCCTTCTTCCTTCTTCCTTCAACATCTGGCTATATGTCTTCACCATTGCTAAAGCGAGAATTGGGTGTTTTTGGCGCAACTCTCATGGGCCTGGGCTCGATTGTGGGCACGGGAGTATTTGTGAGTATCGGAATTGCGGCGGAAATTGCGGGACCGGGAGTGATTTTGGCTGTAGGTATTGCGGCTTTAGTTGCTGTCTGCAATGGCCTTAACAGTGCTCAGTTGGCGGCCAATCATCCTGTGAGCGGCGGTACTTATGAATATGGTTACAAATATCTGAATCCTTGGCTGGGTTTTACTGCCGGCTGGATGTTTCTTGTAGCGAAAACGGCTTCGGCTGCTACTGCTGCTTTGGGTTTTGCGGGGTATTTTTTAAATGCAGTTGGTGTTGCCGATCGCACTTACCGGATCCTAACAGCATTAGTCGCCCTCGCCGTCCTAACTTTGGTTGTCTTGACGGGAATCAGACGATCAAATATTGCCAATACAGTCACAGTCTCAGTTACACTCTTATCTCTGGCTGTCTTTATCGCTGCAGGTTTGCCAGAGGTCAGGTGGGAAAAAATGTCCGCGCTACAGAATGATAGCTCGATCGGCTCCATCCTCCACGCCACCGCCCTAATGTTTGTCGCCTACACCGGTTACGGGCGCATCGCCACCATGAGCGAAGAAGTGCGGGAACCGAGGAAAACCATTCCCAAAGCCATAATCTTTACTTTGGTGCTGACAATGCTGCTTTACGTGGCGGTAGCAATAGTTTTCGCAGGTGCGGGGGGAGATAAATTGTCCTTGCAAACAGGCGCTGCGGCTGCACCCTTGGAAGTCATCGCCCGCAGTTTCCGAATTCCGGGAGTTTCGCAACTGCTAGCCGTCGGCGCAATTACTGCCATGCTGGGAGTCTTGCTGAACTTAATTTTAGGGCTGTCGCGCGTCTGGCTGGCGATGGGGCGGCGCTTGGATGTGCCGCGAGTCTTGGCGCGGCTGAATCCTGCGGGCACAACGCCCTATGTGGCTGTGATATTTGTCGAAATTACGATCGCACTTTTAATTTTAGTCGGCGATGTCAAAACCACTTGGTCTTTTAGTGCCTTTAGCGTTTTGATCTACTACGCTATCACCAACCTCGCAGCGCTGCAACTTTCCCCCGCCGAAAGGCTTTACCCGCAGTGGCTGGCTTGGGTTGGATTGGCTGCGTGTCTGTTTCTGGCTTTTTGGGTGGAGAGGGAAATTTGGCTGACTGGGTTGGCGTTAATTGCAGCAGGTTGGGTTTTGCGGGCGATCGTCCGGCGACCGACAATAAACTAACATTATGATAGATTGAGACACCATCCCGCATTGTAGAGGGCCATGCCCGATCGAACTTCCTTCCTAGCCACTCAAGAATCAGTCGCATTCAGCGCCATCAGTCGCTATATCGCTCAAACACTAATTGCCATTCAGGAACAACATCCCGAATGGATAGCTGAAAAATACAGGAAAACCCCCTGGGCCAAACCTGATTTTCAGTCAGTTTTGATTGAAAAATTGACCAAAAGTTTCCAAGTAGCCAGCGATACCAAATCCCTGCTGCAGACAGCCAAAAAATATCTCCAAATTCTGCTGATTCCAGAATTCATTAATTCATCTCAATTCAGCAAAATATTTGCCAAAATTCAGCAGCTAGCCACAGCCGCATCGCAAAACACAGTTTCCCCAAAACCTCCAAATCCCACCGCAAATCAAACACATTCGCTTCCTATCGGCATTGCCATCTTGCTGCTAGATGTCGAAAACTTGCAACTCACCATCGAAACCGAAAAATTCCTAGAAAAAATCTCGCACTATCCCATCCAAATCAAAGTAGCCTTTGCCAACTGGCGCAGCATGGGCAAAAAAGATGCCGAATTTCACCAGCGCGGCTATCAACTGATTCACGTGCCCCCCGGCAAAGACAGCGCCGACTTAAAAATGGCAACAGTAGGCGCATCAATTTTCGTACATTATCCCACAGCCAAAGAGATTTTTGTCTGTTCGTCCGATCGCGCCCTCACCCACCTCAGCAACACACTGCAAGCCCACGGATTAACCGTATTTCAAGTCCGCAAGCAAATAGATAAAATCATAGTTTTAAACAGCCAAACCGGACAAGTAGAAACCCATTCCCTTGTAACCATACCGGAAATTACACCCGTAGAACAATTAGTTATTCAACTAAAAGAATTAATCAAAAAAGAGCAAAAACGCACCTCCGCTCAGTGGATAAAAATTTCCACAATTTCAGCTTTATTTACAGAAAATTACGGTTTAGTCCTAAATCAAATTGTTACCCAGCATCTCCTAGGAACTAAAACCAGAGATATATTTCTCAAATATCCCACCGATTTTGTTCTTCACAAACCCTCAGAAAAATCTCAAACTTATGTCACTATCTTTGAAGTTAAATTACCCCCACCACCGCCCATACTTAACAAAGACAATGTGAATCACACCCAAGCAGCACAGACTAGCTTAACAGATATTAATTCTCTCGAAGACTTGGAAAAAGCTATAGTCAAAATAGTTAGCGACTTAACCGACAACTCTCCTCAAAATTCTGTATTTCTTTCCAATGTAGGCAGCGAATTTCAAAGACAATACGGCAAACAAATTACCCAAACAATTAAAGAGTTTAATCTCGGTAAAAAATTCCCTAATTTTTTGCAATCATGTACTTCTCTCAAGCTAAAAAAAGCAGAAAAAGGCTGGCAAGTTTCCCTAAATTAATTATTGGCATTGCCCCATGCCCCATTCCCCATGCCCCATTCCCAATAACTTGAGTTATCATACAATCTGGACGTAAAGAAATGTAAAGGGATATGCAGGACAAAGTTGTGGTTGTGGTGGGTGCGACTGGCGGCGTCGGTTCAGCAGTGGCCCGCAAACTCGCAGATGCGGGTGCGAGGCTAGTGCTCGCCGCCAGAGACAGCAGTAAGTTAAACACTTTAGCAAGCGAACTTTCGACAACAGAGGTACTGTGCGTACCTACAGACATCACCGATTTGGCACAAGTCGAGACGCTGATGCAAAAAACTGTCGAACATTTCGGACAAATTGATGCCCTCATAAACGCCGCTGGTGCCGGAATTCTCAAGCAGTGGAACAAGTTAGAACCCGCTGATTTAGATGCAATGCTTGACTTGAACTTGAAAGGCAGTTTTTACACATCTCAAGCCGCCGCGAATGTGATGAAAGAGCGGAAATCCGGCCACATCTGCAATGTCATCGGGATTTTGGGCAAGCATTCGATGGCGATGGGAACTGCTTATTGCGCTTCCAAGTTTGGAGTAGTTGGCTTCAGCAAGTGCATGGCAGATGAGTTGCGTCGCTACGGTGTTAAGTTTACGCTATTCTATTTTGGCGGGGTGGATTCTCCGTTTTGGGATAATGTGAGTTTGAAAGTAGACCGTTCAAAAATGCTGAGTACCGAAACCGCTGCAAATGCGATTATGTTTGCTATTTCGTCTGACCCGCAAGCTGTGCCGCTGGAGATTAATATTCAGCCGGAAAGTCATTTGTTCTTCTAATAGTTTGTAGAGTGCGCCTCGGCGCACCTATTCAGTGTGTATGGTAGACCTCTTGCAATAATCTTCGAGTCATAGAGCAACCGCAGATATCGGGCAGATGCAACACCGATGGACGCAGATGGTTTCAGGGTATTTTCGGATTTTTGCAATAAGTATGGTGTTCTTATTTCACCGATTTATCCATCTCAAAATAGGTACAAGCCCAGCTTTAATTCATAAATTCTTCCAACATTTTAGACAAAATTTCAATCTTCCAGATTCATCTGTGCAGTAAAGCTAAAATCTAAAACTTGTACGCCGGCGAAGTCGAAGAATCTAACATCTAAAATCTAACATCTAAAATCTACTTAGCGAAGGCATCGCAGCCAAACTCAAGTTACCCCAGACACCGAGTTTTTGGGAGCATCTCAGTTTTGCAAAAAAGCATTTTTTTACAGTGCGAGCGTCCCCGCTCGCGAGTTTGCGACAGCTCGCGAGCGGGGACAGCACTTAAATGCAAAACTGAGATGCTTCCGATTTTTTTTAAGTGCCGATGTATTTATACCTTGAGAGGGAGTTATAATATTCAATCTTGAGGTTATTATTAATTGCGCGCACGAGAAAAAAATGAAAAATATCCCTTCCTCTGTCCCTATATTGCAGTTTTCTACTGAAAATCAGCCGATTTTCCATTATTCACTTTCCATTTTCAACTATTGATTATGGAATTCGATCGCATTCAATTCTATACTGAAGATGCAGTAGCATCGCGGGACTGGTTTGTCAGCAAATTAGGCTTTCGAGCAACAGCACAGTATCCAAGCAGCCACACTCATACTGAAGTTGTGAATAGTGGTAATATCTGTTTTGTTTTGTCTTCCCCCTTGACATCCGCTAGTCCCGTCGCTAGTTGGTTGAAATTGCATCCTCCTGGTATTGCCGATGTCGGTTTTAGGGTGAAAAATATTGAAGTAACACTAGCTAGAGCGGCCGCTGAGGGCGCTAAAGTTCTCCAACCGATTGAAGAAGGTCTCAACCAAAGAGGCTGTTTTAAGTGGGCAAAAATTGCTGGCTGGGGAGATTTGAGCCATACGCTAATCGAGGGAATTGGTGAGAATCCACTGCTACCAAATTCTGCTGAACTTCCCTTGTTCACGAAGATCGATCATGTGGTGTTAAATGTTGAAGTGGGCGATTTGTCAAGTGCTGTTAGTTGGTATCAAAAAGTATTAGGTTTTGCGCCGCAGCAAAATTTTGATATTCAGACTGAGAAGTCGGCTTTACGCAGTCAAGTTATGGTGCACGCTGAAGGCGGGGTGCAATTCCCGATTAATGAACCGGCATCAGCTAATTCTCAAATTCAAGAGTTTTTGAGCGCAAATCGGGGGCCGGGAATTCAGCACATGGCTTTGCAAACTGCTGATATTGTAGGGGTTGTTACCGATTTGCGATCGTGCGGTTTGCCTTTTCTGCCGGTTCCTCCAACATACTACTCCGAATTGCAGCAGCGGCAAAACTATTTGCCCGCAGATTGGCAAGCAATTGCAGCTTCTGAAATTTTGGCAGATTGGCAAGAAGATACTCCCGCAGCGATGCTGCTGCAAATCTTTACCCAGCCAATTTTTGCAGAACCGACTTTCTTTTTCGAGATGATTGAGCGCCGAGTTAGTTTAGTTAACGGCAAACAGGTGCAAGCTGGAGGTTTTGGGGCGGGGAATTTTCGAGCTTTGTTTGAGGCAATTGAACGGGAACAAATGAAGAGGGGAAGTTTGAGAGATGATTGACAAAAATTCCACTTTTTCGGTCATACCGGCGGGTTAATCAGCACTGCGATATCTTTCCAACCGTAGGCAATTTCTTTGAGTGCAACTCCTGCTCTACTTGTTTGTTTTTCGTCAACTTTTTCACCTCCTAAGAATTCATAAAACCTATAGGCTGAATTGTCTCCCAGTACCCAAACTAGCATCGAGTTCAAACTTAATTCTGCCAATTTTGTGGCAACTGTTCTCACGAGTTGCCGTCCGATTCCTTGACGCTGATATTCCTCCAAAATATAGATGGCAAATAATTCTCCTTGATATATATATTTGCCAGTGCGCTCGCCACCACCGGCAGCAAAACCCACAATTTCTCCCGATTCATTCTCAGCAACGCATACAAAAACCCCTGTATTTTTGACGTTTGCCAGGATTTCTTGCCAACGGCTTTCAGCTTTTTCATAGGACAGTTGCGCGAGGTAATCTATCGGTACAATTTTTCGGTAAGCTGTCCGCCAAGTATCTAGATTAACCCGTGCGATTGCAGATGCGTTAGCGATTTTAGCTTCTCTCACAATCATCATAAAATACTCCTTTCGGGCCCTGAAATTCTATTTTAAAGTCTAGGCCAACTATACGATCGCGCCCTTCTAGTTTAGCTCGATATAGTGATCTATCGGCCTGTCCAATTAACTCCTCAATCGATAAACCAGCAGCAGGTACAGTAGTAGCGATTCCCATACTGAGAGTTATAAACTTACTTACCTTGGAAGCAGCATGAAAAATTGCGGCAGCTTTCAAATCGCTGCGAATTGATTCAGCTACCCGCATTGCTCCTTGCACATCAGTTCGCGACAAAATTACCGCAAATTCTTCGCCGCCGTAGCGGGCGGCTAAATCTCCTGCCCGCTGAGCGTTGCTAGCTAAAATCTGGGCTACTTGTTTTAAACATTCGTCGCCTCCTTGATGCCCGTAATGATCGTTGAAAAGTTTGAAAAAATCGATATCGCACAAAATTAAAGACAGCGACTCTTTTTCTCGCTCCATCAACTGCCATTCTAACTCCAGTTTTTTGTCAAAACAGCGGCGGTTCGGAATTTGAGTCAATCCATCCACCGAAGCGAGCCGCTGCAATTCCTTGTTAGCTGCTTCTAATTCTAATTTGGCTTGTTCTAAAGCTAAATTTTGCCGAGCTAATTCTTCACTTTGCCGTTTTTCTTGTTCGTACAAAAATCGGATTGAAGCTTCAGCTTCTTGCAATTCTTTCTCTGCATATTTGCGCTTGACAAATTCCCCTAATTGAGAACTTACCACAGCTATGATCTGAAGTAAATCTTGATCCGGTGGCAGTTCTTCCCGGCAAAAAAAAGTCATTACTCCTACAACTTGGCTTTTAGCGTGAATGGGGAAACCGAATCCCGAGCGCAGTCCCGCTTCCTCGGCCAAGCGCGATCGCACGAAATTGCGATCGCCCACAAGATCAGTAATCCACTGCGTACAACCGCTTCGGGAAACCGCTCCCGGCAAACCCTCACCCGCAGCGAAAGTAATCTGCTGATCGTTTTCGGCAAACTCCCTAACTTCCTCCGCTGCCTGCCAAACTACAACCCGCCGCCAACAAGGACTTTCCTCGATTGGACAGCAAAGCGGCAGACACCAAAGCGGATCTTTTTCAGATTTTATTTCCTCACCCAATCTAGTTTCTTTCTCCGCCTCTGCAGGCGTCCAAAGTTCGCCAAAATCCCACCCAAAACTTTGGCAAATAGCTTGCAAAATTTTCGGAGTTGCGTTATCTAGAGAAGTTGATTCTGACAGGATATGAGTAACAGCATACTGTGCTTCTTGACACTTTTTTATGCGTTGTTGCTTGGTAATGTCTTTGCCGATATAAACAAAATCTTGTATAACCTCCCTATCTGCATCCGGGCTTCCTGTGCTTGTCTCAAAATTAGAGCATGAAAACGCAACAATCAGCTTTAAACCTATTTTCGTTTGGCAAGCTACTTTTACTTGAGGCCAATATTCGCTTTTAAGTGCAGGAGGTAGCTGGCTGACTTTGCGTAACAATTCCTCCTCAGCCGTAATCATGGATATGGATTTGCCGATTAATTCCGATTCGGTATATCCAAATAATTGCTGTGCAGCTTGATTCACTTTTTTGATTTGCCCCGATGTTCCTGTTACGAACAAAACATCCCCTAGGGAATTAATAATTTTGTCAATATAATCGCCAGCCGCAGCTAAGTTATCGCCTTTAATACTTGTTTTTTTGGCAGCCTGAACGATGGTTGGCTGAGATCCCATGCTATCTGTCACATCTTCGCATAAAATAATCAATCTGTCAGCATTGGCTTGTCCCTTATAACCAAAAATGTACAAATTTAGATACAAATAAGAGCCGTCTTTGAGAACTCGGCTAATTGATTTTAACTGACAATCTTGCTGTCGTTCTTCAATAATATCTTCAAGGAGTCCTTCAATTCCGATTAGTTCGGGAAAACTATCGCGCACGTCTTTCCCTTCGCCTACTTCCTCATGAATGTAGGCAAAATCTTGCACTTTCAAAGATATTTCTTTAATCTTAAGTTCCCGATCGACTGTGAGGTATTCAATCCTGCGTAAGGATAACAGCTTATAAAGAAGAATATTAATACTTCTGGGGCTGCTCTCTACAGTAAATGTGGGAAGCATCTCGTTATTGTAGAGCATCTCTCTCAAAGGTTAGCCTGTAAAGTTAGTTGTTGTTTGGCTGCGATTTATCATGAAAATTTTTATACTGGCGGATGTCATCACCTGTTAGCGCTGGCTAATTTATGCAAACAGTACACTTTAAATTCTCCAAGCAGTTTTTTTGCTGATTTCAAAAATGAGACCAAATATTAATTTGACCAACTTTTTTTGATAAAGCACAGCCACAATCAGCCTCGATTGAGGTTGAGATTTGTGAACAATATGTAGCGGTTTACACTATTTGTGCGACACATTTTAATTTTAAATTACCCGATATGGCTTACAACCGCTAAAGTTGAGGAACAGCACAGTTTAATTCAAATGTTTGCTTTAATTAGCACCATTCCTATAGACCTTACCTCCCCTAGGTATTTGTGTCAATTTCTGTAAAGAAAGTGTTACCTTTAAATGATATAGTATCGAAGGATTTGTATAAAAGCTTAAAAATACTCTGCTAAATGCTGAGACTTATTACCGACTTTGACGGCCCGATCATGGACGTGTCCGATCGCTACTACCGAGTTTACCAGTATTGTCTCGCCGAGACTAAGCGTTCGGGCCAAGAAGTGCGCGAACTCCCCAAAGCCGAGTTTTGGGACATGAAGCGCGCGCGGGTTCCCGAAACAGAAATTGGCATCCTCTCAGGATTAGACGCTGCCCAAGCCCGCGATTTTGCCCAGAAACGCCGTCAAACCGTCCACACCCTACCCTACATGATTTATGATCAACCAGTTCCCACCGCCCTGGAAACTCTCGAAAAGGTGCAGCGCGCTGGAGTAGACTTAGCGGTGATGACCATGCGCCGCGTTAGGGAACTAGATGAAGCCTTCAACCGCTGCAATTTAGGGCACTTTTTCCCAGAAAACCGCCGCTATTGCCTCCCCAACGATTACGTTAAAACCGGGGATGTCAAAGATAAGCCCCTGTTGATGGCAAAAGCTCTTGCCGAACTACCGCCGGCTTCTGACCTTTGGATGGTTGGGGATACGGAGGCGGATATTATAGCCGCAAAAACGCACGGTGTCAAGGTAATTGGTGTTTTGTGCGGAATTCGCGATCGCACCCAACTAGAAATGCACCAACCGGATTTAATTGCTAACAATTTGAGCGAAGCAGTTGAGATTATCTTAGATAGTCAGTAGTCAGTTGTCAGTTGACAGTTGACAGTTGACAGTTGGCAGTGGTTAATTATTGTTATTGGTTAATTGTTATTGGTTGGTTCGTAGGTTTTAGGTGTTAGTAGTTAGTTAATTGTTACCAATTACTAATTACCACTCAACAATTACCAATAACTAATGACTGTTGATGCTTGACTAATGATTGATGACTGTTGACAACTGACAACTGACAACTGTCAACTGTCAACTGTCAACTGACTATCGCAGAAAACCGCTGACCAGCCACAGAATTAAAAACGTAAACAAAGCGATAAATTTCTCTGTTGTTATAAATGCCGGACTGACCAAAGAACCCAAAAAGCCTCCCAGCAACAAACCTATAACCAAGCCAGCCACAGTCAGCAGCACTGCCCGACCAAATTTTTGTTCCTTGCGATTAACAAAATAAAGACAACAGCCGACCCCAAGAGCCAGAGTCAACTGTAGTAAACCATCATTAGCCGCCGGATAAATACTCAGTCCGCCTAACCCCACATACACCCCAGCCGGCCACAAAATGTCCGATCGACTAGGAGTATCGATTAGCCGCTTCAACCAAGCAGGGCTGCCACTAGGAGGAGAGGGAGTAAAGCTTGCGGGTGCGGGAGTCAGCCGCTCAGGAAAGCGGATGCGTTCGGGCACTTTAATTTTACCTTCCTGTCGCTGCCGCAGGCGATCCATGAGGATCGCGTCGTAAGCTGCTTCGATCAATTCCAAACGTTTCTTGTCACCGCTGTACTGCTCACCTAGGCGCGTGCGGGCCTCTTGCACTTCATCAAAGGAAGCATCTTCATCGACTTCAAGCAGTTGATAGGGAGTTGGCTCACTCATGGTAATAACCCGCTGAAGACTCTCGTTATAGAGCAATCTTAACAAGAGAGGAAAGCGGGGCGGGGGCTCTGCCGCTTTCCCAAAAGTTTTGCTGCTAGTTTTTGGTGCTTTAAAACAGGAACCAGCAAACCTTACGAAAATAGAAACTAGAAGGCATTTGGCATTCGTAAATAAAAAATAATGAATCCAAAGATTGTTATTTTTATCTTGGCCGTCTAAAATTTTACCTTCTGCCAAATGCCCTCAGAAGGGACTTGTCCCGCAGGCGCTCACAATTCCCGACCACTGGACTTTTTTAAGTCGATCGCGGCGGTACGAAAAAAAGCGAGCCGAGTCAGAATAAGTACAGAAAGGAGCGATCGCCACTTGAGAAACATCGATTCCCAACTGCTGCAATTGCAGAGCATTGCAGAGGCGAACATCCAAGCGTACCTTTCCCGGTTCTGGATCGGCCAAGACAGGCGTTTCCGGCAGTTGGTGCAAAAACTCGCAGATGCCGTCGGCTGTCGCACTAACGGCACTCTTAGGAGCAATGGTGGCTCCCAGTTCCGCTGCTACTTCCACAGATACCTGGTAAACCTCTCCAGCGATCGCCGGCCCCATAGCAATCTTCAGATTTTCTAATTTACTGCCTTGTGCCACAAGTTGAGCGATCGCCTCTGGTAATATCTTAGCAGCAGTCCCGCGCCAACCCGCGTGAACTGCGGCAACCAGTCCCGTGCGATCGTCAGCAATCAGCACCGGCACGCAGTCAGCGGAGCAAACCCACAGCGCCTCCAATGCTCGCTCGGCCACCAAGCCATCAGCCTCAGCATAGCTTGGGGCAGCGGTTTCCGGGTTCTGAGCCACAACCGGGGACAACTCAGTGGTTTTGAGTACCGCATTGCCGTGTACCTGTTGGAGTCGGTAAACCTTAGCTCCAGGTTCGAGAACTTCCGTCAGATCGATCGGCCCCTGCGGCGAGAAATCGCGCGTAAAAAAGCCGTGAGACCAGCGAGAAAGCAAGCTACAAGTCAGATAAGGCAAGCCTTGCCAGCTCTGCCAGTCCCAACTGATACCGTCAGGTTGTCCGGCGCACTCAGAGTCAGGAAAATTTGTCAAGCGATCGCCAGCTACAGTCATGAAACCCATCCATCCCCAAGCGAATCATTTAGCTTGTATTCTAAACAATCAACAATTTTGTCCGCGAAGTTTAAAGGCAGCGCCAGCTTTAAGGAAAAAATCGCGATGAAGGAGGCGGTTTTAGGACAACTCACATCTTGCAGCATTCTCAAGAACAGGCAAGATGCCTGTTCCGCAAAGAGTAGATTTTCTTGTGGGGTGGGCATCCTGCCCGCCCTGAAAAGATTATTGAGAATGGTGCAATATCTCAGGACGACCGACTGCGCCGAAATTTTGCATGACCCGATAAATATAGGCAACAAATTAACATAGACGAACGCCAAAGCGCTATCATCAGTGTGGCCGTCACAGGTTCCTAAGCAAGTGCAATCGGGATCAACAAAACCCGGCTCTCGCTCGCGAGTGAATGCGTAAGGCATTTGAGCTTGTTCTATGTGCAAAAAAAATTGCCTCAAGCCCGGTAAAATCAGTTAGGCCTGTATATAAATACAAGGATTGCCATACATTCGATCCTGACTTCGAGATCCTTGTCCCCCCTGTTGAGTTGGGAAAAAAAATCGTGAAACCAGTTCCAGACAAGCAAATAACAGCCCATTTGAACACCAAACAGCAAAAAAAGAACCCTACAGGCGCTCGGACTCGATCGCGCCTTTTGTCCGATCGCTCACTGCTGGTGGGACTGGGTTGCCTTGCCAGTCTGGGACTACTCAGCAAAGGCTTAGTTTGGGCTCAAGCCGAAACTCCGCCAGCAGAACAAGCCGTCCCCGGCGCAGCAGAGCTCCAACCATTATTTGAAGCTCCTCTCCCGCCCCCGGAACCCGAATTCAGCCAAGTGGAACCAGAACCCTACCCTGAACCGCAGGCAGAAGTTCCGCCCTCCGAGCCTTTCGATCCTGAACCTGCCTGGGAGCCGGAGTACGCCAGCGAACCACCTCCCACCCAATATTATCTGCCGGAGCCCGCGCTGATTCCCCTACCAGAAGCGACGGCCCAGGAGCCGCCTTTTGAAGCGCCAGTTAACCCAGCCCACGCTGAAATCGACCAAACAGACTACAGCATTGGCGCTACCAGCGAGTACGAAGAGTACGCAGCGCCAACCAGAATAGAGTTTGCAGAACGATCAACCGGCTGCGAAGGAGTTGGCGGTTGTGCGCCTCCTGCTGTTTCCGAGCCAGTGACGGCAGATGCAGGAGAACCCAACTACAGACAGGAAACTCCGATCGCAGACGACGGCTATATTGCAGCCCCTCCTCCTCGAAATCTGCCAGAAAGCATTCCGGGCAATGTTCGGGAAACTGTGGCCGGAAATAGTAGCGGAAATCCTGTCAGTAAACTCGGTCAAGCCGTTCAACAAATAGGCAGCCAGGTTTGGAGGGGTTCAAACCAACCGGAATCTGCTTACGTACCCCCGCGCTACTCCGCAGACGCAGGATACTCCGCAGACGCAGGATACTCCGCAGACACTGGATACTCGGCTAACGTCGGCTACTCCGCAGACACTGGATACTCCGCAGACGCTGGGTATTATGCCGGATCTGCATCTTACGGTGGCGGCCCTCCAGCGCCCAGCATGGGACTCGGGCCGGTTCAAGTCGGTGCCGTTAGTGTCAGCAGCGGCAGCAATACCGGTTTTGCTTACTACAATCTCACGCCGCGTCCCCCAGGCCTCCCCGGAAATGGCAACAAAAGCTTGCTGTTTCCGCTATCTATTGCTTCGGCAATTACTTCGCCGTTTGGGTGGCGGACTCATCCGGTTATGGGCTACGGCAGGTTTCACACCGGAACTGACTTGGGGGCCCCGATGGGAACACCCGTCCTGGCAGCCTATGCGGGTCAAGTGGCGATCGCCGATTGGTTGGGTGGCTACGGTTTGACGGTGGTTCTCAACCACAACAAACAGTCTCAGGAAACTCTCTACGCTCACCTTTCGGAACTGTTTGTGAAACCAGGAGAGGTGGTGAAACAGGGAGATACTATCGGCCGCGTCGGGAGTACGGGAATGTCTACAGGGCCTCACCTTCACTTCGAGGTTCGGCAAATGACTGACCAGGGTTGGGTGGCGATCGACCCGGGTTCTCAGCTAGAATTCGCTCTGGGAAGAATGATCGGCACTTTGGAAACCGCCAAAGTACCGCAAATGCCGAAAATGGTGGAAATACAAACCGCTAACGGACTCAAGGATTTGGAAAACGATCTGCCCCTGCTTCCACCTCTGCCGCTGGGAATGGACATCGAAGTTCACAACCTCCAGCCGCCATTCCCGGAACTGTTAAAAGCTGACACTTCTAAGAAGCCCAAAGATACTGAAGCAGTCAAACCCAAACCTCAGAAGCAAGCTAACAGGTAAAAATGGCGGCTTGGATACATTAATTTTTTTAGGGGCGGGCTATTCGCCCACCCCGCAAGAAAATTGATGTTTTGTAAAATCGGCACTCCTAGCCTGTGGCTGAGCATGGTGCAAGATGTGTTGATATCAGATCCGATGGATTTCTCTTTACCAAAAAAAAACTCAAAACCAAGAAAAACCAATAAAAATGGGTAACTTGCAGCTTATGCTAATAGCGCAGCATTTGTGGGAATTAATTTTATTTCTGATTATTGTAGTCTGCCCGATTCCCTTAAGCTTGTCTCTGGCCTTCGAGAATCAGAACGAAAACAAGAACTATTCATTTCCCCATTTTCTCCTCGTACTCCTGACGGGATGGAGCATTGTACAAGTTTGTATCGGCTTGATTTTAGGAAGTGCCGAGCGACTAAATATTTCTGCGGTCATTATAGTAGAAATTCTGATTTGTGCGATCGGTTTCATCCTGATTTATACAAAAAACCACAAAACTTTTACCTTCTCGCAGTGGCAGATTCCCCAACTCAAGCAACCTTTGGGTAAATCAGAATCCCTAATTATTGTTGCTACCGCTGTTGCAGGAGTTTTGCTGTTGGAAACTCTAGCAAGCAAACCCACAACCAATTATGACTCATTGTGGTTTCACCTGCCTGCGATCGCCCGATGGGATCAAACCAATTCATTGACATTATTAGATGCCGCCGGAAATTGGATTTTCGATCACGAGCAAGCACGAGTATATCCCTACAATTGGCACGTTTTGTCTGCTTTGTGTTTGCTCCCCTTCCGAGAAGATTTTCTCACAGCTTTTCCCCTGCTAATTGCGTGGGTACTTGAGGGAATTGCCGTTTATCTATTGAGCGTAAAATTTGGAGCCACCCGAATTCACGGTATGGCAGCAGCATCTTTAGTATTGACAGTACCGATGGTGCTCAACCAAGTTAACACTATTCACCCAGATTTACCGCTAGCTGCAATATTTACAGCGGGTTTGTATTTAGGTTTATCTTATCATAGCAGCCGCTCGCAATCCGAACTATCCCTCTTTTTGGCAGCCGCAGGAATGCTAGCCGGAATAAAAATCACTGGGATAGTATATGCAGCCTCACTTTTAGGAGGATTAGCAATATTAGAAAGTAAAAGATTTGCGGTTAATAAAAATTCCACACCAGCTAATTTTACAATTCGCCATTTTCTCAAACCAGTGTTACTGTGCGGCATAGCTTGTTGCTTGCTTTTAGGAGGTTTTTGGTATACGAGAAACTTGCTGCAAATCAATTATCCTGTCGGCGAAGTCGGCGTTCTTAAAATTCCCTTACAGCCTTTTTCCTTACCGTCTCCCGTACCTGGGCCAACACCTCCGGTACAGCAGCCGCCCGCTTCGCCGTCTTTCAATGCTTGGCAAAGCACTTTAGCAGCTCAATTTAATCCCAGCAATATTTCCCACTGGCAAACTGTCGGCTTACAAATTATCATTAGATTGCAACTGCCCTTTCTGGCGATCGCACTTCAGGTCTTAGCAGCACCTCTAGCCTTGATCAAACATAAAACTAGAATAATCAATCAAAATAATATCATCTTAACCGTAGTTCTCGCCAGCACCGGAATTCTCTATTTTATTACACCTTACACCTCCGGGACGGCCGGAGAGTCGATCGGTCAACTCAGCCCTATACTCGGTTTTAACCTCAGATACGGATTTCCCTTTTTAAGCGTACTCGCCATCGCCGCAGCAGCTACAGCAACTCTCTTGAAAACTCCAAATCTAGTTGTTCTGGCAGTGGTGTTGGTTAGTGGTTTGTTCGGAATTACTAGCAACACAATTTTTGATTATATTAAAAATGCTTCTTTCACCGGAGATAGCATTGTTTGGGGGAGTTTGTTGATTGACAATTTTAAGTCTAATCCAGTAGAAGCTATTAATAGTATCGTAAAAATATTACGCCCCATTTGGCAAGATATATTACCCTATACGATATTTTATCTTGTGTCACTAGCGCTGGCTGCGATATTGTGGAAAATCAATCCTGGCTTCGGATGGCTGAATAATCTATTTCCCACCCGAAGAAAATCAATTTATATAGTAATAATTGGTGTGTGTATAGGATTGATAGTAATTGGTCATTGGAGGGAAAAGCGAGATTTTGCACGCACAGAGCTGTATCGTGGTATTTACGAGTATATTGATAAAAATACAGTACCAGATGAAAGAATAGGCTTCTTTTTAAGTTCGCGCAGCTACCTGTTTTACGGGAGAAATTTGGACAGACAAGTTTTATATGTGCCGTTTAGAGCCGATCGACTTTCGGCATGGATTGACAACCTGCGGCAAAATAAAATTAGGACTGTGGGATTCGGGCCGCTGACTGAGACAAACGCAGCTACCAGAAAAGCTTTATCTTGGCTGACAAGTGCCCAGGGCCCGCTGCAACCAGTTTTCGGTAAAAATTTTAATACTGAGTCGGTCTTATATCGCTTGAAAAATTAAAATATATCAGTTATAATTAGGAGTTACGAACGGGTGTTCAGAAACCGGGTTTTTCCACCCAAATACTTGCTTAGAACCGTCAATATCGGTTAAAAAACCTGGTTTATTTGTTCGGAGTGCGTAAGCCCTAATCATGAACCAAGCTAAAATTCTATTTTCAATTATTGTTCCGACTTACAATCGCCCCGATAAATTAGCGGCGTGTCTCCAGTCTTTTGTGGAACTGGAATATCCGCGCGATAATTTTCAAGTCATTGTCGTCAACGACAGCACCGAAATATCTCTAGAATCTACAATTTTTCCCTTTCAAAATCAGCTCAATCTCATACTTTTAACACAACCGAATTCAGGACCAGCAATAGCAAGAAATACTGGCTCTTTTGCAGCCACAGGCAAATTTTTAGTATTTACAGACGATGACTGTACTGTTGCCACAGACTGGCTGCAAACTCTAGAAACTAGATTGGCCAAAACACCAGACTGCTTAATTGGAGGTCGAATTATTAACGCACTTCCTGATAACATATATTCTACGGCAAGCCAGCAATTGATCGATTACCTTTACAGTTACTATAATGCTATTCCCGATCGCGCAAAATATTTCACTTCCAACAATTTTGCCCTTCCCGCTGACTCCTTCCAAAAAATCGGCGGCTTTGGCACAACTTTTTCCTTCGCTGGAGAAGATCGGGAATTTTGCCATCGGTGGCTCAATTCCGGCTGTGGCGCGGTTTACGCTCCCGAAGTTATAGTCTATCATGCCCACAAAATGACACTGCACAAATTTTTGCAACAGCAATTCAATTACGGTAAAGGTGCTTTTTTGTTTCAGCAAAATATTTCTAAAAGCGCTGAGAATTCCCGACTGCAACATCCATCCTTTTATTTCAATTTGCTCACTTATCCATTGGCGCACACACCGGGTATTAAAAAGCTATTAATTGCAGCATTGTTTTTAGTGTCACAGGCAGCAATTGCAGCGGGATTGTTCTGGGAAAAGAACAATTTTTCAGATAAGTAACACTAAATTAGCTTTGAGAGTCGGGGGTTTAAACCGCTACTACATAAACTTTCTTACCTCCCTAAAAAACTTATAAATCAAGATGATTAAATAAATCCGTGTTCTGCTAAGAATTCTGGTGTAATTGTTCCCGAACTGTTGATGGCGGGGGTTTCTTCCCAAGGTTCTGGATGCGATTTTGAGCCACTGCGGAGAAATTTGGCGACATATTTGCCGAGAATATCTGCTTCTAAATTAACTAAACTTCCTGGTTGCAAATAGCTGAGGTTTGTCTCACCAAAACTGTGGGGAATTACCGCAACTTCAAACCAATTTCCGTCAGCATCGCAATCTGCCACGGTTAAGCTGATGCCGTTGACGGCGATACTGCCCTTGGAAACGATGTAAGGTGCTATTTGACGTTGCCATCCCGAATTTGCTGTCGGTGGGGCTGTAAACCTCATCTCCCAAGCGTTGGCGGTTTGGGTGGATGTTGCTAAAGTGCCGATCGCATCTACGTGCCCCGTCACAAAATGTCCCCCCAATTTGCTACCGGCGCGCAGGGAGGTTTCTAGGTTCACCGAAGCATCGGGGAATGAACCCAGAGTAGTGCGGCGGAGGGTTTCTGGGGAAGCGACGGCGACAAAACCTTGCGGCAGAACTTCCACTACCGTCAAACAGACTCCATCCACGGCTACGCTGTCCCCAATGGCTAAATCTTGTAAAATCTGGTAGGAGTTGTTGGAGGTGCAGGAAATTTGGAAATAATCGTTGCCTAGCGACTTCAGCTTTCCGAGAGATTGAATTAGTCCTGTAAACATAAGTATTTTTCCGTAGTCGATCGCTTATTTACATCAAACCATAGGGACAAACCAGAGACAGGAGGTTTTGCCGTCCCCCTGTCCCCCGGAGTCAATCTAAAATCTCAAATCGACAGTCCCAGATCTGTTGCAGATTCAGGCGAAGATCAAGTCATACTGGATTTAGGTGATCTTTATGTCCAAGTTCTCTACTGCCTTACAGTTTCTTAATTCTATGAGGCCGATCGAATGATTGAAATGAAAGTCGCTGGAATTGCCTTAGATGCAGCCACGCGCAGTCCTATTGTCCTATTGAGAGACGCTACTGAGCGACGGGCTTTGCCTATTTATATCGGTCAGGAGCAAGCAAAGGCTATTATTAGCGCGATCGAAGGTCACAAGCCTCCTCGACCCTTAACTCACGATCTGATGGTCAATTTCTTAGAGGCATGGAGTCTTACCTTGGAGCGCATAGTTATTCACTCGCTGCAAGATAACACGTTCTATGCCGTGCTGATCGTCCGTCAGGGAGAAGTTAAAAAAGAGATCGATGCCCGACCTAGCGACGCGATCGCCCTAGCCCTGCGTACGAACTGCCCCATCTGGGTGATGGAAGAAGTCGTCGCCGATGCTTCGATACCTGTCGATCGAGATGCTGATGAAGCCGAACGCCGCGCCTTCCGGGAATTTATCTCAAACCTCCGCCCAGAGGATTTGATCAAGAGAAGCGGCTTTAGCCCCGGCGAAACTTCCTAACATTTATGCGCTATCGACGGTTTGGCAAAACGGAGTTGCACCTGTCTGTATTTTCCTTGGGAACCATGCGCTATTTGGCTTCTGAGGAAACTGCCTGTCAGACTGTACAACAGGCGGTGTCTATGGGAATCAATCACCTGGAAACGGCTGCAGGTTACGGTTGCAGCGAGGAATATCTTGGCGCGGCCCTTTCGGCCGGTTTGTCTGTCGATCGATCGCGCCTCCACGTCACTACAAAAATTTCCCCAACCGAGGATGCAGCAGCCATGGAACGCTGCATCGACGCATCCCTCAAACGCCTGAATTTAGACTATATCGACTGTCTGGCAATTCACGGTTTGAATACTTGGGAACATTTGGCGATTGTGCGATCGCCCACAGGCTGCATAAAAGCTGTACAAAAAGCCACCGCTGATGGCAGAATTCGGCACGTCGGCTTTTCGACTCACGGGCCTCTGGATCTGATTTTGGCGGCAATTAATACAGATTTGTTTGAATTTGTCAATCTGCATTATTACTATTTTTTTCAGCGCAACGCCCCGGCAATTGAACTCGCCAATCACAAAGATATGGGCGTTTTCATCATTTCCCCAGCCGATAAAGGAGGGCAACTCTACACGCCCCCGGAAACTCTCGCACAATTGTGCTCGCCTTTCTCGCCTTTAGAGTTAAACTATCGGTTTTTACTTAGCGATACTAGGATTGGGACTTTGAGTGTGGGGGCTGCAAATGCGACAGAATTAGAGCAACCCCTGAAATATTGCGATCGCGACTTTCCCCTCACCAACGCCGAAATCGCTGCGTTCGATCGGCTAGAATCGGTGATTGCAGCCACTTTGAAAACCGACAAATGCAGCCAGTGCTATGCCTGTTTGCCTTGCCCAGAAAACATCAACATTCCCGAAGTATTGCGACTCCGCAATCTCGCCGTCGGGTGCGACATGACTGACTTTGGCAAATACCGCTACGCCATGTTTGAAAATGCCGGCCACTGGTTCCCCGGCAACAAAGGCAACCGCTGCACCGATTGTGGCGAATGTTTGCCCCGGTGTCCCGAAGAGTTGGACATCCCAAACTTGCTCAAAGATACTCACCAGCGACTGGGCGGCAAAGCAGGCAGGCGGTTGTGGGATTGAAAAAAAGCTGAAGCAGGGAAAAGGGCGATCGCACCTGCCACCAAATACCGCACAGAAACTTGGTTTTTGGCTTCCCCTGCCTAAGTCTTGTCTTTAACTCCTGCAACAATTAGGTTAAACTCGTTTTTAAGTGAATTTACATACTGCAAGCAAAAATCCGGGTTTTTGAGCCTGGGTGAAAACCTAAAATTGAGCGAAAAAGTACCTCGGTTTTTGGGGATCAATACTGCCAACAGGCTTTCAAGAACATCCGACAGCATACTAATAACTAAATAACCAAATCTGGGTCAGCAGAATTCAAACAGTAACATTCTGATCGTTTATATGAATTGGCAGCCCGCATCTACTACCGATTTAGCATCTACTCCTATGGCTCAGACTCACTTAAACAACCTCCAGTCAGATTGTCCGCAGCCAACTACAGCAGTAAGTTCCGACAGATTTGCAGCAGTTGTCATGCCTTGCACTTACAATTTTTCTCTCACCCGCAAACAACTAATTGGACTCCTAGTTGTACCAATAATCTTGCCACTCGGACTTGCAGGAGCGGCGCTTTGGATGATATTGACAGCGCGAATTATCCAAGGGCAAAATCAAGCTAAATCAGAATTAATTGTTAGTGAAATTAACTATAATCTCAAACTCGATCGCGCTGCTGACCGTTTGCAAAACTCTTCCGATCGACTTGCGATCGCCCAAACAGCCATAGCTTATAACAGTGGCAAAAAATTACCATATTTGCCAAATTCTGTCAAGCAAATTCTGGAAAATCAAGTCAAAACAGGGGAAATACACAGTGCTGTTTTAGTGGGTAAAGATGGGAAGATAATTTTGAGCGTTAATCTCAACCAGGAAGGACAAAGTTTTAATCCTCGTAACCTAGCCTATCCAGTATTAGCAAAAAAAGAGCCAATTACAGCCAGCAAAACTCTGGTTAAATCGAAAATTCAGAAACAATTGCCCGCTTTGGCGTCTGGATTGAGCGAACGTGTCCTGGTTAGTTACACTGAAATTCCCGTAAAAAATCCCAAAAATCAGACAGTTATTGGTACTTTATTTCTAGGGAAAAATCTGAGCCAAATCCCGATGGTTGCTAGCAGTGAAACTGTCAATTCACTCGAAGGGGGATTTTACGCTATTTATGCACCACTTAATCAAGGCAAATATGTCTTGGTAAGTACACAAAACGTTACGAAAAATCAACTGTTGCCAGATTTACAGTCGATCGACAAATCGCTACTAAAATCGGCACTCGCCGCTCGTGGAAAACCAGTTGCTCAGCCAATAAAAATAGGCAATCAAACTTATACCGTAGCAGCAAAATCTCTAAACAATTTAGCCGGAAAACCCGCAGTAGTTTTAGTCCGGGGAATCCCCCAAACCTATCTGGGTAACAATTGGCTGCTGTTGGCACTGTGTGGAGGAGTTCTAGCGGTGCCAATCGCCTTGGCAATTGCAGTCACCCGCCGGATTGCCAAACCCGCTAACTCAGATTTGTCAACAGTAGACGGGAATTGGCCCTCTAACTCCAGCGCTGAAACGCCGCAGCGATCCCGGAAGTTTGATCTAATTTATGACAATTTAAATTTCTGCGAATTCCCCGATTTATTCCCTAAAAAATCGAGTTTAGATGGTCAATTAGCCGTAGATTTTCGATATAATAAAAAATTGGCGGCCGCTCGCCCGTTAGCGCAGCCCTCGAAGAGGATCGCAAATCCCCACATCCCGCTCGCTTTCCAACCCCTAGAATTGCCCGCCAACTCCGTCTCAAACCATTCGCGGCCGGCAAATACAGAAGTAGAAAAAAGCACGATCGCCTTAAATCTAGTCCAGCAAGCTTGGCAAGACTTAAATCGCCTCAACTGGGAATTGCAGCCAGAAATACTCGATCGCCAAAACACTCAAAAAGCCCTGCGAAAGAGCGAAGCACTGCTGCAAGCGATTTTAGACAACTCAACAGCAGTAATTTACATCAAAGATGTTGAGGGAAAATACCTACTCACCAACCGCCATTTTGACAATTTGTTCGACATCGCCAAAGAGCAAATAACAGGCAAAACCGACGGCGATATTTTTCCCCAAGACAAAGCAGCAGCCTTGCGAGAAAATGACCTGAAAGTTCTCGAATCCTCCTCGCCTCTAACCCTCGAAGAAATCATCCCTCAAGACGACGGCCCGCACACTTATATTTCTCTGAAATTTCCCCTCTGCAACTCTGAAGGTAAAGCTTATGCAGTCGGTACAATTTCTACAGATGTGAGCGATCGCAAAAAAGCCGAACTCACCCTAGAAAAAGCCAAAGCCGAACTAGAAATAGAAGTCGAACAGCGCACTCTATTCCTCAAACAAGCCAACGAACTCTTGCAGTTTGAACTCGCCGCCAGAGTCCGCGGCGCCATCACAGTCAGACAAATGACCGCCCAGGTAGCCCGACACGCCAGAACAGTTGACGGTATTCTCGGCGCTTCCCTTGACCTAATTTTTCTAGTAGATCGATCGGGAAAATACACCTATGTCAGCCGCACCGCCGCTCAAGCTGCTGGCATGAACCCCAGAGAAATGATTGGCAAAACCTGGCAGGAATTAGGCTGGTCGCCAACAATT
This sequence comes from Microcoleus sp. N9_A1, assembly GCF_036701795.1. Lineage (NCBI taxonomy): Bacteria > Bacillati > Cyanobacteriota > Cyanophyceae > Oscillatoriales > Microcoleaceae > Microcoleus > Microcoleus sp. N9_A1. The sequence goes on along the minus strand of NZ_JAUBRI010000061.1, from coordinate 5,492 downwards.
ATGCAGCGGGTTCACCACGAATGCCACGGCATATTTGCCACAGCCGAACCCGTGAAAGGCGAAGTAATTGTCCCCACGGCAAGCTGGGGAACCCGCGACTACGAGTACATTCTCAGCCCGCTTTGTGCGACAGACGGCAGCGTCGAAGCGGTGGTGGCGACACTGCGAGATATCACTGAACGCAAAGACGCTGAGGAAGCATGGCAGTTGGCCAAAGAAGCCGCAGAACTCGCCAACCGCGCCAAGAGTGCTTTTCTGGCAAACATGAGCCACGAGTTACGCACTCCCCTCAACGCGATTATCGGCTACAGCGATATGCTGGCGGAAGATGCCGAAGAGTTAGGCAACTTACAGGTAGTCTCGGATTTAGACAAAATTCGCACTGCTGGCAAACACTTGCTACGCCTAATTGACGACATTCTCGACATTTCCAAAATTGAAGCTGACAAGATGGAGATTTACCTCGAAAGCTTCGATGTTGGAGGCTTAATCGAGGAGGTGATCACAACTATCAAACCGCTAATGGATAAAAACGGCAATACTTTGCAAGTATTGAGTTCTGACAATATCGGCGCGATGCACGGCGATTTGATGAAAGTGCGGCAGGTAATGCTGAATTTGCTCAGCAATGCTGCTAAATTTTCTGCTAATGGGACGATCGTGCTTACTGTCGAAAGAATTACCAGTGAAGAATTAAAAAATAAATATCAACCGAGAGTTGCTCAACTGTTAATTTTGGATGCAGAATTTTTAATTTTCCGAGTGACGGACAGGGGCATCGGCATGACACAAGAACAGCAAGAGCGACTGTTCCAACCTTTTACTCAAGCCGACAATTCAACTACTCGCAAGTACGGCGGTACTGGTTTGGGACTGACTATCAGTCAGCGTTTTTGTCAGATGATGGGCGGCGATATTGAAGTTACTAGCGAGTTAGATTGCGGTTCTACTTTTACTGCTTGTCTGCCTGCTTCGTTGTTTAGGCGATCGGAATTTTAACAATTTTGCAGAAATAAAATATTATGAATTACCACAAATTTAGCCCCGAAAATCAATTTTGTCCCCGCAGACATAGCATTTTGACAAAAAGTTTATTTTTGTTCCTAATTGCCAGTTCTACCTGCATCACAGCCTTGCTGTGGGGACAATCTGCGGCGTATTCCCAGCAGCAGGTTTGTCCGACTGGTAACATTGCGAATTTGCCGCCGCCGCCGCTTTCGCAAGCCGAACCAAGCGTGCCGAGTCTGTGGTTAGCTGAAAAACTGTTTGGCGGCAAATTGCTCGATCGCTGGTTTGTCGATCGCGATAACGCTTTGGTAATCATCATCGTCAACCGCCAACTGTGGAGTTTGCTAGACTATATCGAACGCTATCAGTTTGTCAACCGCTTCGGCACGGTTTCGAGCGAATACGGTTACAATCTGCGAGTTTGCAACCGTCAAGGGAAGGCTTTGGCGGTTTATTCGTGCAAGGGCGATCGGCTTAACTGTAAAATAGATTTAGAATCTCTGTCAAATCCGGGGCTTCGAGGCAAAATCAAAGGATTTTAGTAGGGTTCGTCAGCAGCGAGTTATTTTCTGGATCATCGATAAATCAAGAGCTGACGCACTCTACATTTTAACTTTTCACTACTTGCCTAGTTTCTTGCCAGAGCGATCGATATTGCTGAATCCCCGCCTCCCCCAAAGGCAGCATAAAGTCGCTAGCAGCCAGAATTTTAGCAGGCGGCAACAACACGGGATTAGCGCGAATATCCGCAGGCAAATCCTCGGGTTTCATGCCAATAATTATCGGCGAACTAGCTTTGGCCAGCAAAGATAACTGAGGCGCAATTTGAGGCTGCAAGCAAAAATCAATCCATTTTGATGCTAACGAAACTGCTTTTTTCGATGCGGGTTCTACCCACAAATCCGTCCAAAGAGCAGTTCCAGAAACCGGAATTACTAAAGCAAGATCCTTTTGAGTTTGTAGCAGTGGCAGCAAGTCTCCAGAGGAACCGACAGCTAACCAAGTATCGCCTAAAACTAGCGGTTGCAGGTAAGCGTCGGAACTGTAAAGTTTAACTTGTGCGTGCAGATTTGTGAGTTCTTTTTTGAGGTTTGGAACTCGATCTAATTGCTGCGTATTGTAAGATTTTCCTAGTTTTTTTAAGGTTAAACCGATAACTTCTCTGGCGCTGTCGGGCAGAGAAATTCGATCGCGCAATTCTGGCTTCCACAAGTCACTCCAATCTGTCGGAGTCCACCCCAAAGCCTTAAATTTGTCGGTTCGATAGGCAATTACCGTACTTCCCCAGCGGTAAGGTGCTGCCCACACTTTACCTTGAGGATCTAATTTACCGTCATCGTTGCGCCGGACGAGTTTTTGCCATCTTTCGGGCAATTGTGACCAATTAGCAAGCTTAGCAGGATCGATCGGCTGAATCAATTTTTGCCTAATTGCCAAAGTCAGCCAGTAATCTCCCAACATCACCAAGTCAGCTTGATTTTTGGCTGCGGGTGTCCGTTTCCACTGCTGCAACAAAGCGAATAATTCTTTTAATTGTGCTTCTTGCGTTACCTGCAAAAGCGGAGACGGTTGTAAATCGCGGCTAAATTTGCTTACCAGTTGGGCCGGAATACCGTTTTTGAGCGATCGAATTTTGAGAATGGGCTTCGAGTCGCACCCTGCCGCCAATTGACTTAAAGTTAGGGTGGCTGCACCCAATAGCAAAGACCTTCGTTTCACCTGTGAACCCGTTTTATCTAAATATTAAGCGATCGTTTTGTGTTCTACAGCCCGGGAAATAATTGTTTGTCGAGTCCGGTAGTTGGCGCCGATTTGTCTTATTTCTTTTTCAAACACAGAGCCATTGTACTCGGTTCTGCTGCCAAGAGAGTCTGTTGGACTCTTGCCCTGATTTTACCTTCTACCTTATCGATCAAGCTTTCCGATGCGGAAAACTCCGTCAACTTAACGCCTAATTTCTCTGCCCCAAGTTCCTTTGAGCCAGTTTTGCTCGCCAGCCGGGTCGATCGACTGGATATGTGTTACATTTTTTAATATAACGAAACAACGAGAGCGCTGCCCTCTGCCGCTGGATGAGGTTTTTTACACAACCGAAGTGAAAAATCCTTTTTAAATCCGCGACAGCTTAATAACTAAAAAAAACTAAAAATCCATTCATTTGAATCCTGAAAGCACTGGCGAGAGCGAAGTCAATCTAATAGGACGCTCTGCAATCCGACTCTCAGGAACCCGACGTTTTAACTCTGATTGAAGGTTTGAACGAAGTATGGGGGTTAACCAACCCGGTTCCTGTGTCCAAGACTATGTAAAACCTAAAATCTAAAATCTACAATCGACTCACAAATGCCGATCGATTATCTTCAAGCTGGCTCCCTAAATCTACCGTCAGGATTGGGAACACAACAATTACGTCAAAAATTAAATAATTTAGTGATAAATCCAAGTTATGTAAAGATTTACCTAAAATGAAAAGATATAAGTTACGAGCCAAAGGATGATTGTATGGAAGCGCTCCGCCAGCAAGTTACAGTATTGACGCAACAAGTAGAAGCCATCTACAAACTCATAGAAAATCTCAATGAAAAGTTATTGGAGTCCTCCCAGGAGACGAAGCTAGCCCAGCAACAGAGAAACAATCGCTCTGGAACGGTAGGAAATGACAAAACCTCGCCCTATCAAAGCTACAGCAGTCTCGACGGCCTCCTCGAACACAAAGACATACTGTTAGATGACAGCTACTTCGACAAGAATTCTCAAAGCTTGGAAAAAGAGCTGAGCGCAGAAATTCAAATCCAGCGCTTAACAGCTCAGCTAACAGCAGCTTACAATCGAATTGCCGCCTTGGAAGAACAGTTGCTCTCCAAAAGAATGCACTCCCAACATCTAGGCGGGCATAATTAAATATTGCTAGCGGGGATCGGGTACTAATCAAAAAAAAATATAAGTTGCGTTGATGTATGCTCGTCTACTTATAGATTCATTGCATAGAGTTTTTTATCTCCCGCAATTAGCAGGGGGAATACTACATCAAAGTCAGATATTGTGTAGAAAATTCTGTAAATCTGAGAGCAGAAATGCTACAGAAAGTGATATAATTATTCAGCCCAAACAAAGCTGGGTGAGCAGCACAACCATGTTCGCAGCTCGATCGCCGCCTCTGAATTTTTAATGTTTAATTCCTAACATTCCTGGACGCACAGAAAACTAAAAACCCGGTTTGCGAGAGTATTCGTCGCTGCAAAACCCCAATATTTTCAATAAAAACCAGGTTTTTTGCCTCCAGGACTCTCTAATGTTTAATTTCACACCGCGAGGCTAAAGCTTCAACAGCTTGGAGGAGTTGAGTTGGAGTCCAATTTGCAGCCAAGCCACTGGCGATCGCACACGCTCCCGCACCGACACCTTCTTTAACATAACCGCGATCGTAAGCTTGCAGTTGCCCGTAGCAAGATCCAGCAAAACTTAACTGTGCAGCCAACAAAGGCACACCGCCGATATCCTTAGCGAGTCCTACCGTGTCCCCTGTAGGGTCTTCAGCCACCCAGCGCGTAGTCCCCACCGTGACTTGTTCCGGACACCAAAAGAGAGCATATTCACGGGCTAAGGCTTGCATCAAAGCGTACACTGCCAGCATTTGCGTACCCCCGGCCAGAAGCACCCCGCAAGTGCGACTCGCGGCGATCGCCATTCCCGCCACCGCTACCTGCATCGGATCGCCCACCGCCGCTACCAAATCCAGGGGAGTGCTATTTTCTCCGCCAATTTCCCACTCAGCATTATTGAGTCCCGCTGTCACCGCAGCCAATTTTTGACCGTGATTGCAGCGAGGATGAGAACTATTAACTTTGCCCGCCGCTGCAATACCCAAACCCATTAACACACCCAAAGCAGTAGTCGTTCCCCCAACTACGCACTCCCCTAAAATTAAATAGCTGCCATTAGTTTGAGCAGCCAATTTAGCTCCCCAAATTAATCCTTGTTCGAGCAAATGTTTGACTGTTTCGAGTTCTAAAGCATTCCCAGAAATCAGACACTTTGCCGCAGTGCCGCCCAAATCAATTGCAGGTACCGGAGGCGGGAGGGGTAAACCTGCATTAAACAGGTAAAGCGGAATTTCCAAAGCTTCGACTACAGCGCGAGATATTAGTACCGGCGAGGCACCCGCTTCTAGGGGCGGCAAAGGATATTGGGGCGACGGTTGCGGGCCGTTATACAAAAATTCTGCATCTGCCAAACAAGTAAATTGTCGATCGTGCGGGGTTGCTCCTGCTGCTGAAATCCCCGGAATTAAGCCTGTCGCGGTAAATCCTAACACGCAGGCAAATATCGGTTTTTGTCCCTGATAGCGATCGAGCCACCGCTGCCCCTGTTCAATTTTTGTATAAATATGAATCATAAATTAGTCAGTAAGTAGGTAGGCGGGAAAAAACATATCTATGTAACAAAACATTAAGTTACCTAATTGGAGTTAAACTTAAGACGTT
>NZ_JAUBRI010000060.1:0-41735 GCF_036701795.1 Microcoleus sp. N9_A1 | reverse complement strand
AATTCATCCGACTTCGCAACCTCTCTCAAAATATAGCCGATCGCCTCACCCGCCGCCTTAATCAAATCGTGATTATCGAGAATCCTCGGATTTTTGCTCAACCCTTCCGTCATCCGATTTGCCAGTTCATCAGCGGCCATAGTCTCAGCGAGACTACCAGCAATCGCTGCTAAAATAGAAATGCCTCCAAGTGCGATCGGGCCACCGATCATCCCCGCTGCTGCTTGAGTTCCCGGATTGGCGATCGCACTTGAAATAAGTTGCCCGACAGCCATCACCGCACTGCATCCAATTACCCTAACTTTAGTATTAGCTAAATCTACTAATGACATAATTTAAATACTTCTCATACTTTGCAATAGTTTAGCGCGATCGGATAATTAGTACAACGTTAATTAATCCGATTAACAAGGGAGACTTTGAATGCTCTTGTCCCCCCCTTCTTAAGGGGGGCTAGGGGGGATCTCCGGGTTTTTAACTGAAGACTGAAACCTCTATATCTCTCGTTTATATCGAAGTCTAGATCCCCCTAAATCCCCCTTAAGAAGGGGGACTTTGAGAATGCTTCCAGTCCACCCTTGTAGGGGCAGTGCCCCCGTCCCCGCCCTCTTGATTTGGACGATCTCCGGGTTCTCTTTCTCCCGCCACCCCACAAGAGCGGATTTGTAAACTTTTTTATCAACCCGATCGCACAGTTGTCATTTGATAGATAATATGAGGTTATTTATTTTTCCCTCCCCACAGTTCACACTATAAACAACTTTACTTTTCTTTACAAACCAGCAACCAAAACACAGCGCGGGAAACAATAATTTCGTTACAGACTTTAAATGCGACGCGCGATCGACTAAAGTAAAAAAAATGGCTTTATCCGTTTATTCATCGCCAAGGAAACAAAGCTCATGGTTCAACGCGGTTCAACAGTCCGGATTCTCCGCAAAGAATCCTTCTGGTATCAAGAAGTGGGCACCGTTGCTACGGTAGACCAAAGCGGCATTAAATACCCAGTAATCGTTCGCTTTAACACCGTCAATTATGCAGGCGTCAACACCAACAACTTCGCCCAAGGCGAATTAGTGGAAGTGGCAGCACCCAAAGCAAAAGCCAAAACAGGGACTCCAGTCGCTTCCGGCGGCAAGCAAACCACGCTCGACGAGAAAACCCGCAAAACCGGCAGCGGAGGAGCCCCCCAGCAGCCGAAAACTTCGACAGACAGCAAACCAGGCGCGGAAGTTCCCGGCAGCGTCGAAGGTTCGCCCAATCAAGGAACAGAACAGCGCTAATTGTGCCAGAACTGCCAGAAGTTGAAACTATTTGCCGGGGTTTGAATCAACTTACCCTCGACCGCGAAATTTTGGGCGGAGACGTGCTCTTACATAGCTCGATCGCCCGCTCAATCTCTGCGATCGATTTTTTGACAAAACTCAAAGGAAAGTCGATCGCATCTTGGTACAGGCGCGGCAAATACCTCCTGGCAGAACTATCGCAATCGAGAGGGGGAGAGGGGGAGAGGGGGAGAGGGGGAGAGTGGGAGAGTGGGGGAGGGACAGAATTCCTAACTCAAACTCCTAGTTCTTCCCTTGTCCCTTCTTCCTTCTCCCTTCTGCCTTCAAAAGCCGGCTGGTTGGGCGTTCACCTGCGGATGACAGGCCAATTGCTATGGGTAAACGGCGACGAACCCCTGCCAAAACACGCGCGAGTGCGGCTATATTTTGAAGGAAACCAAGAATTACGCTTTGTAGACCAACGCACCTTCGGTCAAATGTGGTACGTGCCCGCAGAAACCGAGGTTTCGAGCACAGTTACCGGCCTGAAAGTCCTAGGCCCCGAACCATTTTCCGACGAATTTACAACAGAATATTTGACCCGCAAGCTGCACCGGCGGGCGCGACCCATTAAAACAGCTTTGCTAGACCAGGCACTGGTAGCGGGTTTGGGCAATATTTACGCTGACGAAACTTTGTTTTTGTCGGGAGTGATGCCCACAACTCTGTGTGCGGATTTGACCGCAGAGCAAATAGGGCGTATCCATACAGCTATTATTCAAGTTTTACAGAAGGCGATCGAATCCGGTGGCACCACTTTTAGCAATTTTCTCAACGTCCAAGGTGTCAACGGCAACTACGGCGGCGTCGCTTGGGTGTATAATCGCGCTGGTCAACCCTGCCGCACTTGCTCCACAACCATCGAACGTATAAAATTAGCAGGGCGATCAACTCATTACTGCCCCGCCTGTCAGAAATAGGAAGTAGTCAGTAGTCAGTAGTCAGTAGTCAGTAGTCAACCGTCAACCGTCAACAGAAAGAAGTGCTGTCATGGCAAATCTAGATTAAAATTTGTATACTTTTATAAATTAAGAAGAGCAACTTATGGCAATCAAAAAAGGTAGCATAGTCCGCGCAATTCGCGAAAAATTGGAAAACAGTCTAGAAGCCCAAGCCAGCGATCCGCGCTTTTCCTCCTATATATTTGAAACAAAAGGCGAAGTGATGGATGTTCGCGGCGACTATGCCTTCGTCAAATTTGGCAAAGTACCCACCCCCAATATTTGGCTGCGGGTAGACCAACTCGAAGATTTTAAGTAACTCACCAAAACTAAACATCACTGTTCTTAATGTAGCGAAGGGTGCACACCACGCACCTTTCCCCAATTAAGCTGATTGCTAAAATCTAAAATCTAAAATCTAAAATTTAAAATCCAATGAATTCTCCATCAAACCGCGTATCAATTATTGGTGCAGGCAAAGTCGGCAGTACGTTAGCCCAGCGAATTGCTGAGAAAAATCTGGCAGATGTAGTATTGCTAGATATTGTGGAGGGTTGGCCGCAGGGCGTTGCTTTGGATTTGATGGAAGCTAGGGGAGTGGAACGCCACGATCGCCAAATTGTCGGTACAAACAATTATACAGATACAGCCAACTCAAATATCATTGTCATTGCCGCCGGCATCCCGCGCAAACCCGGTATCAATCGCGAAGATTTAATTAAAATTAATGCTGCAATTGTTACTGAAGCTGCAAAAAGCGCGATCGCCCATTCCCCCGAAGCAATCTTAATCACAGTAACAAATCCCCTAGATATTATGACTTATCTAGCGTGGGAAGCTACGGGTTTACCAAAACACCGAGTCATGGGTATGGCGGGAATTCTCGACTCCGCCCGCTTTCAAACTTTTATTGCTATGGAATTGGGCGTTTCAATCGCCGAAGTCAATGCAACTGTGCTCGGTTCCCACGGCGATTTGATGGTTCCTTTGCCGCGATATTCCACTGTCAACGGTATTCCCATCAATCAACTTATGGATGCTGGGGCGATCGATCGAATCGTACAGCGAACTCGCCACGGCGGCGCAGAAATTGTCACATTGATGAAGACTGGTAGTGCTTATTTTGCACCCGCATCTGCTGCCTGTTTGATGGTAGAATCTATTTTATTAAATCAGTCGCGACTCTTGCCTTGCTGCGTTTATTTGCACGGCGAATACGGCGTGCAAGATATCTTTTTAGGAGTCCCATCTCGCTTGGGATATCAGGGAGTCGAACAAATAGTCGAACTCGAACTCAGCGATACTGAAAGAGCTGCGTTTATCGAATCTGGCAAATTAGTTGCCCAAAATATTGAGGAAGCGAAGGCAATACTGAAAACGGCTTCTTAAGTTTGTAGCAATTCATTGATCATAGCAGCCTGCTCGCCACTTCAATATAATAATTTATATTGTACGACAGTGCGATCGCTCTGTCGGAAGTTTGCTTATCGGATTTCAACCGCGCTTTTATAAAAAATATCATTGTTCATGCTTGTTAGGCTGTATTTGAAACGCAAAAAAATGAACTGCAATGAACCGATTGATAAACATAAAATTTACTCTAAAAAATTTGGTAAAAACGCAAAAACTGACAAAAGCAGTTCAACTTAGTCTGCGCGACAATACCATCAGAGTTTCTCTAGAAATTAAAGCAAAAATCTGCCATCTTTTCTTTACTACTAAACCAAAAGCAGAAGCAGTCGGTTTTGGCCGATCTCTCACTCGTGCTCGCATTGCCCAACAACACCGTGGCACTTTAAAGGTAGAAAGTGAAATGCGAGTTTATACGAAATTTATCATTACTTTGCCCAAACTTTAATCCTCGCGATCGCCCTTTCTATTGATCAAGCTTGAAAGACCTTTAGTTTCGTCAAAAATGTGATACCGTAAATATTGGTATTATCTAAAATTTTTACACTTGTCAAAAATGGCAAAAATCGGGCAAAAAGTCTCCGCGCGTGCGAAGCTAGCTATCCCGAACGCGCTTGCGGGCCCGTTGCGGTATGGAATAGTCCTTGAGTTGAGCCAATTTAACCATAGCCTGCAACTACCTCAACTGTTTGACCGAAAACTAACCTCTGATTCGGTGAATTTTAATCAGTTTAAAAAATCTAATCCCTTGCATAAAAAAATGAGAAGGCAAGGAAAAATATCTCAAATTTTGGCTTACCCCAAAGGCTGTAAAAAATTTAATTTGGGAGAGATAAATCGAGCATTACTTAAAACTCTAGAAAAGGCGATCGCCTAAATTTAAACAAATTTTAATAGAGGCGAACCCAACAGGATATTCGATCGCCAAAACAAGGAAACCATTGATCGAGTTTGCGGTAATAATAAAAATGTGACAATTGCAACCGAAGGCGAGCCAAAAAAATGTCAAAATTAGTCAGAGACGCTCCTCCAGATCGCGCAATGGTACCGGGTTTCTTGTTTCCACTTTCGGAGATTTCCTGACTTAATTACGTTAATAAACCGGGTTTATGTGTACGTTTTGTTAGCATTATTCTCAATTATTGAGAATTAATGAAGTAGCATATTGTGCCACTTTTTCAGTAAATATACGGGAGCTAAGATGGCCGATCGACCTCCTAATCTCGAAAAAATACGGAAATGCAGCGTGAGTAGCTGCTAAGTGCTAGCAGAAGGAGGAGAATATGTTCTTTGCCTTTTTGAGTTACCAGGCTCAACTTGCAGATCGCTATTGAGATGCCATCAACCTCGATACCAAACCGCAAAATAACTAAAAAAACAGCATTATGTTTCATGCATACCTCTATCAAGAAGTAATCAACCTGCAGCAAAAGCTAATTCATCTAGAAAGACAAATGCAGTCTCAAACCTGGTTCAAAAAGCTGCAAGCGCTGATGGGAGTGATTAGCAAAATTCGCGAATCCCTAGACCTAGAAACAATATTCAAAATCACAGCCACCGAAGTCCGGCAACTCCTAAATGCCGATCGAGTCGCCGTCTACCGCTTCATTCCCGAATCCGACTGGAACGACGGCGAAGTAGTCTCCGAAGACGTGCTGCCCCAATACAGCCCATCCCTGGGCGCAAAAGTTCATGACCACTGCTTCGGCGAACAATTTGCCGCCAACTACGCCAAAGGATACGTTCAAGCAGTCAGCGACATCTACACAGCCCGGTTGAGTCCCTGTCACCTCAAAATCCTCAAGCGATTTCAAATCAGAGCAAACTTAGTCGTACCCCTACTGCAAGGGCAACATTTGTGGGGATTGCTTTGCATTCACCAGTGCGGCGAACCCCGCGATTGGCAGGAAGACGAAATCGAATTTGCCAGACAAGTAGGCGACCATTTAGCAGTCGCAATTTCTCAGGCCGAATTGCACTGGCAAACCCAGAGGCAATTAGCAGAAATCAAATCGGCGCAGCAGAAACTCCGCGACAGCGAGCGAAAATATCACCAAATTCTCGATTCGATCGCCGATATGGTATTAGTCAAAGGCCCCAAATCCCAAATCGTCTGGGCAAATCAAGCCTTCCGCGACTATTACGGCATGAGTCAAGAGGAACTGCAAGGGCTCGTAGACGCACCTTTCGCCGAACCTGACCACACTCTCCAGTACATTAAAGATGATGCTTTCGTATTTGAAACCGGACAAACCCTGGATATTGCCGAAGAACCGGTGACGCGCTACGACGGAAAAGTGCGGCTGTGGAGTACAGTCAAAACACCAATCCGCAATCAAGACGGCCAAATCACCATGACTGTCGGTGTCTCCCGCGACATGACGGAACGCAAAGCAGCAGAAGAAGCTGTCAAAGCCAGCGAAACCAAATACCGCAGCCTGGTAGAAACCTCTCAAGACATGATTTGGTCTGTCGATGCGACTGGACGCTACACCTTCGTCAACCCAGCAGTTAAGTATATCTACGGTTACGAACCAGCAGAAATGCTCGATCGGCCGTTCTCCGATTTTGTGACACCAGAACAAGCCCAGAAAGATTTAGCAGTTTTCGCCCGCCTGGTGGCCGGAGAATCAGTTTTCCAGTATGAAACCACCCACATCGCCAAAGACGGCAGCATCAAACATTTGATGTTCAATGCGATCGCCCTGTACGACGAAACCGGAAACTTCCTCGGCACAACAGGTACAGCTACCGACATTACCGATCGCAAACTAGCAGAAGCAGCCTTACAACACGCCAACGCCGAACTAGAACGCAGAGTTGAAGCCCGCACCGCCGAACTGCGCCAGACTTTTAGCGCTCTCACCGCCAGCGAAGCCAAGTTTCGGACGATCGCAGCTACCATCCCCGGAGCCCTGTTCCAATTTTGCAGCAGAGAGGGAGAGTGGAGAGTTGACTATATCAGCGATCGCATCGAAGATATCGCCGGCATCACCGCAGCAGAAATGATGCAAGACATCACCTCCTTCATTTCCCGCGTCCACCCCGAAGACTTGGAAACCTACATCGCTTCCGTCACCGAAGCCGTCGACAATCTCTCTCCCTGGCACTACGAAGGGCGGTTAGTCAAGCCCGACGGTGAGATTCGCTGGTGGCAGAGCGACTCCATCCCCACCCGCAGCGAGAACGGCGAAATCGTATTTTGTGGCGTCACGCTCGACATTACCGATCGCAAAGTTGCCGAAACCGCCATCCGCGACAGCCAGCGGCAACTACAAGAAGCCCAGAGACTCGCCCACGTCGGTAATTGGGAATTCAACCCAGCCACGGAAACCGTCACTTGGTCGGAAGAACTCTTCCGCATCTTTGGGTTCGAACCGGCTGCGGCTGCGCCCAGCGTAGAGCAGCAACTCTCTTGGTGTCATCCAGAAGATTTGGAATTGTGGCAAACGCAAGTACAGCAGAGCATTGAATTCGGCATTCCCTACGATTTTGATCACCGGTTTTATCGTCCCGATGGCACATTACGGTACATCAATGCTTTGGGTCAAGCTGAAACCGATGCCAATGGCAAGGTGGTAAAATTGTTCGGCACGGCGCTCGACATTACCGATCGCAAAGCCGCCGAAGCAGCCCTGCGGCAAGCAGCAACCGAGTTGGAAGACAGAGTGAGCGATCGCACCGCCGAACTTTCCCAAGCAGTCACTCAGTTAGAACAAGAAATTGGCGATCGCAAACAGGCAGAAGCAGCGGTGCAAGTTTCCGAGCAAAACCTGCGAACCATATTTAACAATGTCTACGATGCAATCTTCATTCAAGACTTAGAAGGTAACATTCTTGATGTCAACAATCGAATGTTAGAAATGTATGGAGTTAGTCGGGAACAAGCAATGAAATCATCAATTACGAAGGACTATTCAAGTGACGAAAATCCTATTCAACTAATGAGAGAACTTTGGGAAAAAGTATTGTCAGGCGAAAGCACCCGTATCGAATGGAAAGCTAAACGTCCCAACGATCGTTCCACCTTTGATGCAGAAATTGCTGTGTCAAGAATTCATCTCAACGGCAATCTCAGCGTCATTGCCAACGTGCGAGATATTAGCGATCGCAAAGCGGCGGAAGCAGAACTGAAACACACTCAAAACTTTATGGAATCAGTGCTCAACACCATACCCGTAGCAGTGCTTGCCAAGGAAGCCAAAGAACTGCGATTTGTACTGTGGAACCCAGCAGCCGAAGACTTGCTCGGTTTCAGCGCAGCAGAAGTTACGGGCAAAAATGATTTCGACCTTTTTCCCACAGAACAAGCTCATGTTTTCACCGCCAAAGATCGAGAAGTTCTCCACAACGGGCAAACTGTAGAAATCAGCGAAGAAGAGATTGAAACAGGTCAAGGAGAATTGCGTATATTTCATACTAAAAAAACATCAATACTTGATGCTGACGGCCAACCGCAATATCTATTAGCTGTCACCGAAGACATTACCGATCGCAAGCTAGCAGAAATTGCCTTGAAGCAATCAGCAGCCCAACTCAAGCAGCAAGCAGATAGAGAAAAATTGCTCAACATTCTCACAGCTCAAATCCGCAATTCCCTCGACTTCGACAGCATTGTTACAGTCGCAGTTGAGGAAATTCGCGCTTTCCTGAAGATCGAGCGCTGCAATTTTGCCTGGTACCGCGACGGCGGAGACCAGCCTTGCTGGGAGATAATTAAAGAATCTCGCCTCCCCGAACTTCCCGATTTAACAGGCTGCTATCAACCTTCCGATTTCGGTCTGATTGGACAACAAATCTTGCAGATGGAAATGCTGCGAGTGGATGATGTCGAAACAGTCGCCGATCCTGTGTGGAAACAAACCGTTGGAGCGATGGGCTACCAATCTGTATTAATCATCCCCATGCAGGCGCTTTCCGGGGTAATAAGTGCAGTTAGCTGCTGCAACAGCAGTTCTGTGCGGCCTTGGAGCGACAGCGAAGTTGAATTGTTGCAAGGGATTTCAGTTCAATTGGCGATCGCCCTCAACCAAGCCGATCTTTACACCCAAACTCGCAATAAAGCTCACGAATTAGAGCAAACATTACAGCAATTAACCAACACTCAATCGCAGTTAATTCAAAGCGAAAAAATGTCATCTCTCGGTCAACTCGTCGCAGGAGTTGCCCACGAAATCAACAACCCAGTTAACTTTATTTACGGCAATCTCACCCATGCCAACGACTATACTCAAGACTTGCTTAACTTGCTCGAACTTTACGAAAACCACTATCCTGTTCCTGTTGCAGAGATTCAAAATGAAATAGAAAATATTGAACTAGAATTTCTGAGAGAAGACTTGCCAAAGTTGCTTGTTTCGATGAAAGTCGGTGCCGATCGCATTCAACAAATCGTTGCTTCTCTCCGCACCTTCTCCCGCATGGATGAAGCGGAAATGAAAGCAGTAAATATTCATGACGGCATAGATAGCACTCTGATGATTTTGCAGCATCGCTTCAAAGCTAAACACAATCATCCAGAAATTGAAGTGATTAAAGAATATGCTCAACTACCCTTAGTAGAATGTTATGCCGGACAGTTAAATCAAGTATTTATGAATATCTTGAGCAATGCTTTGGATGCTTTGGAAGAACGGGATCTGCGCCGTTCTGCTGAGGAAATGCGGCAACAGCCCAGCAACATCCGCATCCGCACTGAAATATCGCCAGCCGGCAAGGTAATCATTCGGATTACTGACAACGGGCCGGGAATACCGGAGACTGTCGGCACTCGGCTTTTTGACCCGTTTTTTACCACTAAACCTGTGGGTAAAGGCACTGGGATGGGCTTGTCGATTAGCTATCAAATTGTTACAGACAGACACAACGGGTCGCTCAAATGCACTTCTTCGCCGGGACAGGGTGCAGAATTTGCGATCGAGATTCCGCTGAAAACTAATTGCTAATTGCTAATTGCTAATTGGGAATTGGGAATTGGGAATTGGAAATTGATGATTTTATCCCGATTCCTTCTGCCTTCTTCCTCTTTCCTTCTAGCCGTTAAATCCCGTACACTGTAACGGAATCCGAACTTCCTTTTTCCTTCAAAATCCATCCGTTAAATCCGTTAAATCCCGTACATTGCTCGTTGCCGAACTTCCTTCTGATTGCTCAATATTTCAGTCATCGTTAAACTGTCCAAAGGTTTAGAAAACCAATATCCCTGAGCTAATTCGCAGCCTAGTTCCCGAAGCTGTGCTAACTGTTCGGCTGTCTCAATGCCTTCGGCGATCGCATTTAATCCCAAATTATGAGCCAAAGTTACGATCGCCCCCACAATCTGCAAAGGCTGACCCCCGCCGTCACCGTTTTCGATGGCCCCCAACCGACTCACAAAAGATCGATCGATCTTCAGCGTATCCAGCGGAAAACGGTGCAAGTAACTCAAAGACGAATAGCCTGTACCAAAATCGTCGATCGACAATCGAATATTTCTATCTTTTAATTGGGCGAGCACAATATTGGCCTTCATCACATTTTCCACGATCGCGCTTTCAGTAATCTCCAATTTTAAACAGCTCGGATCGCAGCCAGTTTCTGCTAAAATTTTATCGATTTCCTCGATTAAATTCGGCATACCTAACTGTTTAGGAGAGAGATTGACGCTCATTGTTAATTGCGAAGGGTCAATAATTGGTAACTGGTAATTGGGAATTGGTGATTGATGATTTGTCACAGATAATTGATGATTTGTCACAGATAATTGATGATTTGTCACAGATAATTGATGATTTGTCACAGATAATTTTTTCCCTCTTCCCTCTTCCCTCTTCCCTCTTCCCTCTTCCCTCTTCCCTCTTCCTTCTTCCTTCTTCCTTCTTCCTTCTTCCATCAACATTTCTTGCCAAATCCGCAATTGCTGACAAGCTTCCCGCAACACCCAGGCTCCCAGAGGCACGATCAAACCGGTTTCTTCAGCTACAGGAATAAAACTAGAAGGCGGCACTAGACCCCGAACCGGGTGCTGCCAGCGCACCAAAGCCTCAAAACCCTCGATCGCGCCGCTGGCGATCGAAATAATCGGTTGGTAGTGCACAATAAAGTGCGAACATTGATCCTTGCTCTCTCCTAATTCCTGCTTGCCCAAAATAGCCATACGCAAGTCATTTTCTAACTGCAACAGCGACATAGTTTGGTCGTGCATCGCCAAATTAAACACCTCGTGGCGGGCCTTGCCCAAGGCTTTAGCGCGGTACATAGCAATGTCAGCATCGCGCAGGAATTCTTCCGGGTGAGTGTACAGATTCAATGCGTCGCTGTGGGCTGCTGCGACTTCGCCTTGACTGAAAACAATGCCAATGCTAGCGGTGGTAAATACTTCGTGCCCTTCGATATGAAACGGTAAAGTCAATTCAGTTTGTATTCTGTTAGCTGCTTCGGTGGCGTCGCTGAGACTCTGAATGTGGTCTAGCAGGATGGTGAATTCGTCTCCCCCCAGCCGGGCGACGGTATCAGAAGCCCGCACGCAGGTTAGCAGCCGATCCGCGAGGGCGACTAGCAGTTTGTCTCCTAGAATGTGTCCTAAAGAATCATTAACTACTTTGAAGCGGTCTAAATCTAGGAAAAGTAAACCAAATTTATAATCGGGGGACTGATTGGATCGGCGGATGGCTTGTCCTAGCCTGTCGATGAACAAAACGCGGTTCGGCAAACCCGTCAGCGCGTCGTGAAAAGCGCCGTGCAGCAGTTGCCGTTCTACTCGCTTGCGCTCGGTGACATCTCTGATAATAATTTGGGCGGCGGCTGAGCCTTGATAAGTAGCAGGGATGCCGGCAACTTCAACGTCGATTATTTGTCCGTCAAGCCGCATTAGTTTTTCTTCGGCAAGCTCGATCGGCTGATTTTCTTCCTCGACTTGCGTCATGCGCTCTCTGGCTTTTTCGACATAGTTTGGATGAACGAAATTCAATACCGGAAAGCCGATGAGCTCTGCCGGAGAGCTAGCGCCCAGGAGTTTAGCGCCGGCGGCATTGATGTAGGCAATTTTCCCTTGAATGTAAACGGCGATCGCTTCGGGAGATAGTTCTACTAAACGGCGATAGCGTTCTTCACTCTCTTTGAGAGATACTATCAACTCGCATCGCTCTTTTTCAGCCTGCTGGCGTTCGATTTCCATTTGGTGAACCGCCAGAATTTTACCGATGCTTTGAGCCATCAATTCTATGATTTCTATTTCTTGGTACTCAAATTGTTTTTTCTTGATTTCTCGCGAACTAAAACTTAATATACCGTAAGTTTTATTGTTAACAAATATCGGCGTTCCAATGTAAGATTCTGAGTGACATTGTTTATAAGCTGGATGTTCGCGCATCTCTATTTCTGCTCCCACATGAGAATAGAAAATAGTTTTATTGGATTTAATTACTGCAGCGCAGTAAGTATCGCTGAGGTTCAATTCTAGCCCTCGCACGAAGTATCCTATATCGGATTTTGCTGCCCGCACAATAAAAACTTCATCCTGAACTTCAGCCATGATTCCAATAGAAAGTCCAAAGATTAAACAGCCTGCTGTTAAATAATCTTCAACCAGCTCTTGAAAATTTTGATAATGATAAGTGGTAATCCGGTGCAGGTGTTTGAGATTAGCGGTGAAAGCTGCTAAAGCTTGAGAATTTAAAAATAATTCTGCTTCCGCTCGCTGGCGGTCGGTAATGTCTGTTTGCACTCCAATAAAGTGGGTTAAGTGTCGCCGCGAGTTGTGCACCGGAGCGATCGACAGTTCGTGCCAAAAAGGCGTGCCGTCTTTCCGAAAGTTACGCAGGATAACTTGGCATTCTCTGCCTTCTTCAATTGCCCTTCGCAATAGTTTAGCAGAGGCGGTGTCCGTGTCGTTGCCCTGCAAAAATCGGCAATTTTTCCCCATTAATTCGTCTCTGCGATAACCCGTAATCCGCTCAAAACTGGGATTGACATAAATAATCGGATTATCTGTAACCGTCGCGTCGGTGATGGCAATGCCGTTGCTGCAACTTTCGATCGCCCGTTCCATCATTTGCAAGCGCTCTTGCGATCGAATCCGCTCGATCGCCGCAGCTAACACGTTGGCGATCGCTTCTACAAAATAAACGTCATCTTGGCTGAAAACCCGCCTTTGGCTGGTGTGAACCCCCAAAATGCCCCAAGCCTGCGTCGCAGAAGTGTCCGCTGGTTCTGCTTGTCCCAAGAAACTCTCCAGTCCCCGATTGCCGGGAACGATGACAGTGACGCCGCTCACAGCCCGGTGGTTGTGCAGCAGCGGCAACTCGCTAAAACGGGTTTCCACCCGCAAATCTTCGACAATCGTGGCTTTGCCAACTAGCAACGTGTAACCAGCTTGCGATCGGGCAGAAGCCGCAACAGTGGCTTTGCCGACAAGGCCCGGCTGCCAGCCAACCCCCGCTCGCAACAAAAAAGCATGGCCCGAGGGCAACAGTTCCAACAACTGACAATAATCAACATCCAAGGTTTGAGCAATTAACACCGCAGCTTTGTCCATCAGTGCAGACAAATCTGTTTCCGCCAATGCCTGCTGCCCCAAGTAAGCGACGGCCGCTTGCTGGCGGGCGCGCAAATGGATTGAGGCGAGCAATTCCTGCTCCTTGGCGGCTGCTCGCTTGCGATCGCTAATGTCACAGAACACCGACAGCACGGATTTTTCCGACAGCAATGTCAAATACCGCATCGATACACTTGCCCAAAACAGCGTGCCGTCAGCTTTTTTGAGGCGAACTTCTATCTCGCGGACTTGTCCGTTGCGGGCGAGCACATCCAGCAGTTCGTGGCGCTGTGCGGGGTTGCTGTATAGTGTGGAGGCTTTTTTGCCGTCGATTTCAAATTCTTTGAACCCGAAAACCTGATGGCATAAATCGTTACTATAAAGAATTGTGCCCTCAACCAAACTGCTGATGATCGTAGGCATCGGCATCGAATTGGCGATCGTCAGCAATAATTCTTGAGTTCCTTGCAGCTCTTGGTACAAGTCTGCCTTGGCAGCCGAACCCTGACAATCTTCACAGTTTTCAGGGATAAAACTTTCCATTTTTTAATATATCCATTTCTGCGTAAAAAATTAAGCTTGTATTCAGTTGACAGTTGACAGTTGACAGTTGACAGTGGATAGTTGACAGTTGACAGTTGACAGTTGACAGTTGACAGTTGACAGTTGAAAGTTGACAGCCTTACCCCTCGCTTAGAGAAGGGTTGAGGGCTACCTCTACCTAAAAGGAAGAGGATAGTCGTAATGAATAATCTTCTTTTAATTTCTAGCTAAAAGGGAGAAGCTTTCAACCAATTCTTTCTGGTAGCTAACGATTTGAGATGATCCGGGGCGATCGACAGTACCCCCGCCACATTAATTTTAACCAGAATAATGTAATTCAACGCCCGAAAAATTCTCGGCTGGAGTTTAAGTGTCGCTCCAGATACAGATAAAATCTGTCTTTAGTATGAAAATCTACTGTTTTTAAAGTTGCGTTAAGTTTTTATAAGATCGGGTGCTTTGCCAAAAGTGCAGCGCCAGCTCCTAATCTAAAGAGTAAAGTCACTTGCTGGCAAACCATCGAATAATATCCGAAGAGAGAAGAGAAATGCTTGAATCTTACCGCCGTAACGCTGCCGAACGTGCCGCACAGGGAATTCCACCGCTGCCGCTAGATGCCCAGCAAACCTCAGAACTCTGCGAATTGCTCAAAAATCCGCCGCCTGGGGAAGAAGAAGCCTTGGTAGAATTATTGCGCGATCGCGTCCCCCCAGGCGTAGACAGCGCCGCCTACGTCAAAGCAGGTTTTCTGACCGGCATTGCCAAAGGCGAAATCCACAGCCCCCTAATTGCTCCCAAATGGGCAGTTTACCTGTTGGGGACAATGATGGGCGGTTACAACGTCCAATCTTTAATCGATTTACTCAATCCCACTGCCGAAATCGCGATTCCCGCCACCGCAGCCCGCGCATTGAGCAAAACGCTGTTAGTATTTGACGCTTTTCACGACATTCTCGCCCTGTCGGATACCAATCCCTACGCCAAGCAAGTCATAGATTCTTGGGCGGATGCCGAGTGGTTTACCGGCCGGCCCCAACTAGCCGAAGCCATTACCGTTACAGTCTTCAAAGTACCCGGAGAAACCAATACCGACGACTTGTCTCCGGCACCTCAAGCTACCACGCGGCCGGACATTCCCTTGCACGCTTTAGCGATGCTGGAAAGTAAGATGCCCCAAGCGCTGGAAACCATTGCCCAATTGAAGCAAAAAGGCCATCCCGTAGCCTACGTCGGCGATGTTGTCGGCACCGGTTCCTCGCGGAAATCGGCGATTAACTCCGTACTGTGGCACATTGGTAACGATATTCCGTTTGTGCCAAACAAGCGCAGCGGCGGATATATTTTGGGAAGTGCGATCGCCCCGATTTTCTTCAATACCGCTGAAGATTCCGGCGCATTGCCGATCGAATGCGATGTCAGCAAAATGGAAACCGGAATGGTAATCACCATCCATCCCTACAAAGGAGAAATCACCAACGAAGCCGGAGAAATCATCTCCACCTTCACCCTCAAACCCGACACAATTATAGACGAAGTTCGCGCCGGCGGTCGCATTCCCCTATTAATCGGACGCACCTTAACCGACAAAACCCGCGAAGCTTTAGGAGTAGGAATTAGCCCAATTTTCACCCGTCCAACAATTCCCGCCGACACAGGTAAAGGCTTCACCTTAGCCCAAAAAATGGTAGGGAAAGCCTGCGGTTTAACAGGCGTGCGTCCCGGTACATCTTGCGAACCGTTAATGACCACAGTCGGTTCCCAAGACACCACAGGCCCGATGACTCGCGACGAATTAAAAGAACTTGCTTGTTTGGGATTTAGCGCCGATTTGGTAATTCAAAGTTTCTGCCACACCGCCGCCTATCCGAAACCTGTTGATGTCAAAACTCACCACGAATTGCCCGATTTCATGGCACAGCGGGCGGGAATAGCTTTGCGTCCTGGAGACGGCATTATTCACTCCTGGCTAAACCGGATGTTATTGCCAGATACAGTAGGAACCGGCGGCGATTCTCACACACGTTTTCCTTTAGGAATTTCCTTTCCTGCGGGTTCGGGATTGGTGGCATTTGCTGCCGCCTTGGGCGTGATGCCTTTGGATATGCCGGAATCTGTTTTAGTGCGCTTCAAGGGTGAATTGCAGCCGGGAGTAACCCTGCGGGATGTTGTGAATGCAATTCCCTACGTAGCAATTCAAAAAGGTTTGCTGACAGTCTCGAAACAGAATAAGAAAAACGTCTTTTCGGGGCGGATTATGGAAATTGAAGGTTTGCCCGATTTGAAGGTCGAGCAGGCGTTTGAATTGACTGATGCCTCTGCCGAGCGTTCCTGCGCCGGATGCACGATTAAATTGAGCGTGGAGACTGTTTCTGAGTACATTCGCTCCAACGTCGCGCTGCTGAAAAACATGGTAGCGCGGGGCTATGAAGATGCGCGGACGATGATGCGCCGGGTGGCGAAGATGGAGGAATGGCTGGCTAATCCGGTGCTGCTAGAAGCTGATGCTGATGCGGAGTATGTTGAAATCATCGAGATCGATCTGAACGAGATTGTTGAACCTATTGTGGCTGCACCGAATGACCCGGATAATGTGAAGCTGTTGAGTGAGGTTGCGGGCGATCGGGTTGACGAAGTATTTGTCGGTTCCTGCATGACAAATATCGGCCACTACCGCGCCACTGCGAAGGTGTTGGAAGGTGCAGGGGAAGTTAAAACTCGCCTATGGATTTGTCCGCCAACTCGGATGGACGAACAACAACTAAAAGAAGAAGGTTATTACAGCATTTTTGGAGCGGCTGGAGCGCGCACGGAAATGCCGGGATGCAGTCTTTGTATGGGCAATCAAGCGCGGGTAAAAGATGCCACAACGGTTTTTTCAACTTCTACTCGCAACTTCAACAACCGGATGGGCAAAGATGCACAAGTTTATCTCGGTTCGGCGGAATTAGCTGCTGTTTGTTCGCTGTTGGGTCGAATTCCCACAGTTGAAGAATACCAGGAAATTGTGGCGAAGAGAATCGATCCTTTTGCTGGCGATTTGTATCGATATTTAAATTTCGATCAAATTGCTGGTTTTGAGGATGAAGGGCGAGTGATTGCTGTGGAAGATATGCCGCGCATTGAGGATATTTTGGGGATTCCTGAAGGTGTGTTGAGCAAGTAAATAAAAGGCGGGCAATTGCCCGCCTTTTGTTTATATAGCAATCCTTGCAGGAGTCAGAAATTTTTTACCCCACCCCCAGGGAGCATCTCATATTTGTAAAAACACTTCTTTTGACTCCTTGTTTCTGACTCTTTCCTCAAGCCGAACTGTCTCCTGTCTCCTGTCTCCTGCCTCCTGTCTCCAATTTCTAGCTTGGCTGCTTTCCGACAGAGATGCTGCCCTTTTGTTTATAATGAGTAATATCGTTTCCGGTTGCATCGGAATAATCAAATCGAGTCAACAGTTAACACTCAACCATTCAGTTTTTCAACCCGCCAGTCAACAGTCAACAGTCAACAGTCAACAGTCAACAGTCAACAGTCAACAATTCCGGAGGAGTGCAACCGGAATTGATATAATATCAGCTCCCGTCCATCGATCGTAATTCCTGTAGATACTATATTGAACTCTCAAGGGCTAGCTCACGAATAATTCGAGCATCCATTCAATTTCAAGATCGACTAAGCTACATCTTTGAGAGCCGATCGCGAATTGTTCGGAGATTTTTTGACAACGCTCATGCTGCCGTCGGTTTCCAGCACGACTGCTTCGATTTCTTCGATCGACGCGCTGCCCGTCCCCCGAATCGCCGCCCGAATTTCCGGTTCACTCACGCGCTGCTGCCGCATCGCCACAGGCAGAAATTGGCCTTGGCTGAGCAACATAGTAGGTTCGGCTTTGATGAGATTTTTAACCCAATTTAGTCGCACGGCAAGCCACGTGACGATGAATTGCAGCCCGATGAGCAAGCCGAGGGCGAAAACGCCCTCGACGAACGAAACGTCTTTTGACATGATGATAGTCGCCAGCGTCGAACCGAGCGCGATGGTAACGATGAAATCGAAGGCATTCCACTTCGACAGAGTTCGCTTGCCGGAGACTAGCAGAAAAAAAATCAGCACGACATAAGCGGAAACGCCGATCGTCAAAATCCGAATCAATTCAAACCAATTGTCAAAAAACATATTTTTATTTCGCCGTTATGATTTTGGACACTTTGCTGCTGCGCCAGTCCTAGATGCTTCGTCTGCTTGATGTCGCGGATTCTGTTAGTTTCCATTGTCAGTGTAGCAGAAGGGTCGAATGAAGTGCGGTGCGAGTTAATGCGTGCGGGTAAGGTGGCGGGAATCCGAAAGCTTGACTTGCTGAAAATTCTGATTCAATATATTCCAATCTCAACGGAAACGATGCTCAAAGCTGCCGAGTTGTGGGTGCACTCAAGAAGGGCGAGAAGATCTACAGCATACCCCAAGGAACTTGATGGAGAGGTGATTTTGGCGGCGCAAGCAATTTCGGTAGCAAATGAAGGGCATGAGGTGATAATTCGCCACAAAAAATGTGGCACATTTGTCTCAATTTATTGATGCTCGTTAATGGCAGCTAATTGAGTAACGTTTAAATCGATCGCACTTACAGACTTGCCCGCTCCCTGATATACTTTCAACTATAGATATTTTTACATACACCGTTAGCGAGATCGACAGCATGGTGGAAACAGCGGACACAATCGAAAAAACGGACGATCGCACGCAAACCCGGTTTTGGGGTAAAGTTACAGTCATAGATGCGGGCGATCGTTACAAGATCAATCGCATCGAAGTCAAGCCGGGACACCACATCAGGACGCAAATGCACTATCACCGCAGCGAGCACTGGGTTGTCGTCTCCGGTACCGCTAAAGTGATCTGCGATGACAAAGAGACGATTCTCATGCAGAAACAGTCAACCTACGTTCCCATGAATACTGCTCACCGCGTGGAAAACCCAGGCGTGATTCCTCTGGTGATGATTGAAATCCAAAATGGCGAGTACCTCGGCGATGATGACATTATCCGTTTCGCCCAAGATGCTGACGAAGAAGATTGATCCGACATCAAAATATGAAACAATCGCAGACGCCGGGGAAAAGCTTCGCACACCGAACAATGACCTACGCAGCGATCGGAAACAAGATAAATCCTACCATTAAAACTGTAGGGGCAATTCTGAAATTGCCCCTACCTTATTATATTAACTTTGTTCAGCACCAGCATTTGATATAGCAATTGGCGATCGTCCTACGGCAAAGAAGCGTTTTTCAAATCTACATTTGCCATATTGGCATTCTTTAAATTAGCACCTGTCAAGTCCGAACCGTTCAAATTTGCACCGTTCAAATTTGCATTGGTCAAATTTGCATCGCGCAAGTTGACTCCCTGTACGTCTATTCCCGACAAACTGCCACCTCTGAGGCTGACATTCGCTAAATTCGCTACAGACTGGCGAGCATTTCTCAGGTTTGCACCCGCCAAATTGGCGCTTTCTAAATTAGCGCCGATTAAATTAGCGCTGGTGAGGTTGGTATTTTTCAAAGTGGCAATCACTAAACCCGCCAGACTCAGATTAGCGCGGCTCAAATCAGCACCCTCCAAATTGGCGCCGTGCATTTTAGCCCCAATTAAACTCGCACCTTGCAATTTAGCTTGTTTCAGATTGGCTTCATTCAGTTTGGCTTCGTCCAAATTTGCACCGTTCAAATTTGCACCGCTCAAATTCGCACCGCTCAAATCTGCCCCGCTCAGATTCATACCAGCAAGTTGCGCTCCTGTCAAGTCACATTGGTTACATTTTTTAGTTTCTAATAATTGCTTGACTTGTGATACGTTTTCTGCCTTTACTGCGGAGGCACAACCCATCACAATTAGCAGCCCTGTTGTTAAAATCCCAAGTTTCATATACCCACCCTCAGCAATATCTCTCTTTTAATAATATCCCACATCATTAAAGAGGTTAGGGTGATCAGTCTCTTTGATAAACTGTGACAATCATCACCCTATTGTGCACAAAATATGCAATAATTATTGACGTTTCAACTCCAGGAAATTCTCGTAAAGAATTATTGCTTTTTCAGGAACCAAAAAGGAAAAGATTGCGTCGGTTCGAGACGGACCCCGGTGATGCTGTTCTGAGCAAATGTATAGTCCTTATCCTGCCAAAGAGGGATGAAAGGTACATCTTGACCCAGTATGTCTTGAATTTCGGCAAACAGGGCTTTGCGGGTTTGGGGGTTTGCTTCTTTTCGTTGCTTGTCGATCAATTGATTTACCCGATCGTTATAATAAAACGAACCCTGGCCTTGACTGGCACCCTTTTCACAGCCCCCAGCCGCCGAACCCGTGGCACAATCCAAAAACGGCTGAATGTAATTGTCGGCATCGAAAAAGTCGGCGTACCAATCCACTAAAACCGCAGGATAAATACCCTTCTCTATGTTTTGAAACAAAGTCGGAGATTCAACGCTGTTAATTTCCACCTGCATTATCCCGTCCATTTTGAGTTTAGCTTGCGCCTCGATCGTACTCGCCACTAAAGCTCGTTTTGTGGAAGCTGAAGGATACCAAAGTTGCAGAACAAAAGGATTTGCGGCCGAGTATCCCGCTTTCGTCAAAAGTTCCTTAGCCTTGGCACTGTTGCCATCGCCGTACAGTTCTTTAAAAACAGGTTTTTGAACGTCGAAGGTTGTAGGAATCAGACTGTAAAGCGGTTGTGCTTGTCCACGCAGTACGCGATCATTAATCAGGGGGCGATCCATCGCTGCTGCGATCGCCTGTCTCACTTCTAACTTGTCCAACGGTTTAGACTTAGTATTCAGCGTCATGTAACTAACCGTACTGCTTTCTCCCGCGATTTCCTGCCATTTACCTTGTTTTGCTCCCTCGTCCAAGCTTTGAACTTGGTCTGCATCCAGAGACAAATAAGCCACATCAACTGCCGCAGTCC
Organism: Microcoleus sp. N9_A1; assembly: GCF_036701795.1. Lineage (NCBI taxonomy): Bacteria > Bacillati > Cyanobacteriota > Cyanophyceae > Oscillatoriales > Microcoleaceae > Microcoleus > Microcoleus sp. N9_A1. The sequence goes on along the minus strand of NZ_JAUBRI010000060.1, from coordinate 21,041 downwards.
GAAAACTATTGAACAAATTTGAGGAACTAGAAAGCAGCAAAAGGTCAATTCCTTGATTAACTGGTTTTTCGCCCCAATACTTGTCAAACACATCAAACTTGAGAGAATCGCTGCCGTACTTCGCCAACTTGTAGCGTCCGGTTCCCACAAACGTATCGGGTTTAAATTTACCCTCCCCAATCTCGTAAGCTTTTGGAGAAACTGCACAACTACCAGCAAATGTCAGCAGAGAAGGAAAAGCAGCAAAAGGCTTTTTGAGTTGAAAAGTTAATTCGTATTCGCCCGTCGCTTTCACAGATTCTACGGCATCGCTCAACAAGAAAGACGGACGGCCGCCATTTTTGATAAACCGCTGCAAGGAAAACTCCATTGCTGCGGCGTTAAACGGTGTGTCGTCGTGAAAAATAACTCCTTGACGCAAGGGGATTGTATATGTCAATCCGTCTTGGCTAACTTTAGGCATTGCTGTCGCTAAATGGGGGACTAACTCAGTAGTTCCCGACTTGTAAGTATAGAGAGTGTCGCCCAAATTTTGCAGCAATTGCCCTGATATAATTTCGTAAGCGTCCGCAGGGTCGATCGTCCGCAATTTCAAGGTTGTACCAATAGTAATGCGGTTATTAGCATTTTCGCCGCTCACAGTCACCGATCGACGTGATCCCTGTCCGCAACTTGCCGTTAACAAGCAGCACATAAAGAACAGAGCTATCGCTTTAATCACTGAAGGTTTTATAAATATTCTAGGCTGCTGCTTGTTAATTCCCATCGTCTTTTTTTGACACTCCAAATTATTGATTATATTATCAGGACTTACGCACTATTAGACTAGAAACCGGATTTATTGATAGATTCTCCTGTAATACAAATATCGCTGCCTAACCATAGCAACTTAAAAGCTTGGTGATGTTCGAGCGGTTTGAGATCCTTCGGCTCAATTTTTATAGCTTACTGGGTCATGAGTATTCTTGCTAAGAAGTGCGGCGATCGTCTTAATTAATTTATCCGGTTCGATCGGCTTTGCCAGATGTCGGTTAAATCCAGCTTGCAAAGCTTGCTGTTGATTAAACTCGCCGGCATAGGCAGTCAGGGCGATCGCCGGAATCAGCCCACCCCGTTCGGGCGGCAGAGCTCGCACTTGCTGCAACAGCATATAGCCATCCATCCCCGGCATTCCAATGTCGCTCAACAGGACATCTGGCTGGAAATTAGTCAGCGCTGTCACGGCTTCTTGAGGGACAGCAACAGTCACTACCTCTGCACCTGCATCTTCTAGCAAAAAGGAAATCAACTCTCGCATATCCGGCTCATCATCTACAACCACTATCCGCATCCCGGATAACGGTTCATCCGCAGTCGATCGTTCGGAAAGTCCTGCAAGAGAGTTTTCTTGTCCCTTTACCTTCCCTGATAGAGGCAGTCTTACGGTAAAGGTTGCCCCTAACCCTTCACCCTGGCTATCTGCCCCAACGGTGCCACCGTGCAGTTCGACTAGATGCCGCACGATCGCCAGCCCCAATCCCAAGCCACCAAAGTTGCGGGTTGTAGCGCCATCTTTTTGCCGGAAGTAGTCAAACACGTAGGGTAAAAACTCCTGTGCGATGCCAATCCCTGTATCCGCCACCGTAATTTGAGCGTGATTACCAACACGAGTCAAATTCACCTCAACGCGCCCCCCGGCTGAAGTGAATTTCACCGCATTGGAAACAAGATTCCAGACAATCTGCTGCAAACGGCCCGAATCCCCCAAAATTTGTCCGATCTGAGGATCTAACCCAGTCCGAATATCAATGGATTTGGCAACTGCAGCCAAATTGACAGTTTCGATCGCCGATTCCACAGTTAAAGCTAAATCGACTGGACGAATATTAAGACTGAGCTTGCCTTGGAGAATTTTCGAGACATCAAGTAAATCTTCAATCAATTCAGTTTGCAGCTTGGCATTGCGTTCGATCGTCGCTAACGCCTGTGCAGTTTTGGCCGCATCCAGCTTGCCAGTTTGCAAAAGTTGTGACCACCCCAAAATAGGATTGAGGGGCGATCGCAATTCATGGGATAGTACCGCTAAAAACTCATCCTTGATCCGATTTGCCTGTCTTAGCTGTTCCGCTTGCTGCTGGAGTGAATCGTTCAGGTTGGCCCGTTCCAGAGCGATCGCGATTTGGTCACAGGTTGATCGCAGCAGATCGATTTCTGCAGGCGTAAAGTGCGTCCGAGTGGTACTGGCAAATGAGAGCGTTCCTAATAACCGCCCTTGAGCGATTAACGGTTGACCCGCGTAAGCCGTGATGCCCATTTCACAGACGGCTTTAGCATTCGGATGAGTGGAAAGTTCGGCTTGATTCAAGACAACTTGCTGCTGCGTTTGGGCAACCAGTCCACAGAGATATTCACCTAATTCGATCCAGGCGATCGCCTGCGCCCTTTCTTCAGAGATGCCATCATAGTTTCTCAAATGCAGCATCGGGTGGTTGTCTTTTTCTTCCACCATGAAGTTGTAGTAACAGTGCAGATCGAGTTGCAGTGAAAGTTTGCTGAATAGCTTGTGGATCAACGCGAGAGGCTGTTCTGTCTTCAGGAGATCGCTGGTAGTTTCATACAGCAATTGCAGTCGCTCACTGGCTTGCCGTTGTACAGTCTTGTCCTGCATGATTTTGACAAATCCCTGCGGACAATCCGCTTCATTAAGCAGGGGCATCATCAATCCACTCGCCCAAAAGCGATTCCCATCTTTGCGGACGTGCCAGCGTTCGTCTTCTGCCCGTCCTTGCAGTAGAGCCGTTTGCCTCTGATACTCGGCTTGTCCTTGTTCGTTATCTTCGGGTGTGAAGATCATCCGACTGGGGCAACCAATTGCTTCTGTCTCGGTATAGCCCAACAGCCGTTCTGCCCCTGAGTTCCAACTGGCAATGATGCCGTTAAGGTCGAGGGTGAAGATGGCATAATCTTTGGCGCTTTCAAAGATCAGACGGAGGCGGGATTCACTCTCGCGCAGAGCTTCCTCAGCTTGTTTGTGGTCTTCAATATCAACACAGGAGCCGATGTAGCCCAAGAACTCACCTTCCAATCCGTAGCGAGGAACAGCTTCATCCATAATCCAACGGTATATGCCATCACAGCGTTTCAAGCGATAGTCCATCTTGAACGGTTGACGGGCATCAAAGGCAGTCACATAGGTGTCTAAACATTGATCGAAGTCGTCGGGGTGGACTCCTTCTGCCCAACCATTGCCCCTTTCTTGCTCGATCGTCCGTCCCGTAAAGTTTAGCCACGGGAGGTTGAAGTAATAACAGAGTTTATCGGTGCCCGACATCCAAATCAGCACAGGGGCGGCATCTGCCATCAGCCGGAACCGTGCCTCACTTTCCCGCAGTGTGGCTTCGGCTTGTTTGCGATCGGTGATATCGTTGACCAGCGCTACAAACCCTTCAACTTTTCCCTGGCTATTGAAGCGGGGAACATAGGTCGCATTGATATAACGGGTTCCACCATCTTTGTAGGGAATTTGGTTTTCAAAGGTCACTTCCTGTCCTGCCAAGACTTGCTCAACATAAGGACGAATCCCTTCATAGCCAGTTTCGCCTAAAACCTCTTGAAGGTGCTTGCCATAGATTTGCGCTGCCGGATGTCCAAACCATTCTTCATATGATCGATTGTTGAAGCGGTAGCGTTGGTCTGAGTCTACAAAGGAGATCAAGGCAGGCACGGCATTGGTAACTAAACGAAGTTCTGCTTCTCGTTGTTGCAATACCTCCTCGGCCTGTTTTCGATCGGTGACATTTCGGAAATAAATGGTAATCCCGTTCGCAGCAGGGTAGGTGCGAACGTCATACCACCGATCGTGATCGGGATAAAACGCCGTGACTGATAAAGCCACGCGCTCGTTGGCCACGCGCCGATAAACCCGCTCAAACTCGCTGCCATCGAATCCTGGAAATTCTTCCCACAAACTCTTCCCAATCAGATCGCCCGAAGTGCGGTCTAGCAGAAGTTCCGCTGACCGATTCAGGTAAGTGAAACGCCAATTCTCATCCAGGGAAAAGAATCCATCATCAATGCTTTCCAGAATGTTCCGACTCTGCTCTTCGCTTTGACGCAACGCTTCTTCGGCTTGTTTGCGATCGCTGATGTCGATGAATACGCCCCGCGTCGAAATTATGATGCCATCAGCGTTATAGGCGCAATCGCCCTTTGCCAAAATCCAACGAACGGTGCCATCTGCCCACAGCGTCCGATACTCAATTTCAGTATGCGGTTGGTTCGCTTTTAGCTCACTGAGGGCGGTGTGAAGCAATGGGCGATCGTCGTGATGCACGGCTTCTAAAAACACCTGTATCGACATTGCTGTATTGACGGGTAAACCAAACATCGCTTTGGCTATGTCCGTCAAACTCAGCGTGTCTGTTTCCATATCCCAATACCACAAACCCAAATTGCCGCCTTCGGAAGCCAATCGGAGTTGTTCTTGGCTCTCACGCAACGCCTGGAATGATCGATCGCGCTCGAAGACGATGCTGGCAACTTGGGTGCCGAACTCCGCGAGTTTATGTTCCCAATCAGTCGGCATCCGCGCCTCCCTAAAGCACAGCATCAGCGACCCCAGAGCTAGATTGTCATGCCTGATCACAGGCTGAGAATGACACGCTAGAATGCCATGAGCCACGCATAAATTTCGCCATTCTTGCGACCAGCGATCGTCGTTGGCAATGTCGGCGCAGGTCACGGGCTGACCGCTATACACTGCTTCGCCGCAGGTTCCAATGCACAAATCGTTAATCGGAGCACCTTGGAGTCCTTCACCAAAAGACGGTGGAAAGTCTGGAGTAATGGATCTGTTAAACGTCAGCCGCTGAGCATCCGCTAGCAGGAAGCCCGCGCGGGTACCCGGATTCAGCCTGGATACTGAGTCACACACCGCTGTAAGACAGTCGTCGAGTGGCTGTCCGAATGGGATCGACTCCAGCAGTCGTTTCTGCTCGATTAGGAGGAGTTCCGCCTGTTTGCGATCGGTAATGTCAGCAATCAAAACGGTCAGTCCACTGGGCGAAGGGTAAATTCGATAGTCGTGCCAACCATTCCAAGGGGAGTACAGATAATCAAACTGGAGCGGCGTTTGTTCGCGGATTGCCCGATGAAACTGCACGTAAGCATCGGTGTCAACGGTAGGGGGAAATAACTCCCAAACTTTCTGACCCAGAATCGCTGACCGCGACATTCCAACCATCTCACAGTAGCGATCGTTGGCATAGGTGTAGCGCCAATCGCGATCGAGGATGTAAAACCCATCGTTGATGCTAGAAAGTACCGTTTCTAGCTGTTCTTTTGCCTCAATCGCCGCAGTTTCTGCTACTTGGCCCCGAAGCTGGGCATTTTGTTCTAGGAACCTTGCCTGCTGTAAATTTTGCAAGGCTGCTTTCGCGTTTTTTAGAGCAGTGCGCCAGGATAGACTGAGTGAAGCGCTCAATCCTGCCGCGATCGAAAACATACCCAGCCGAACAATTGTCTCTACATTAAATATCTGTAAGGAATAGAACGGCTCAATAAAAAAATAGTTGATTGCCAGCGTGGATAAAATTGTTGCCAGCAACCCAGCCCCGAAACTGCCATACCAGGAACTCACCATCACCGCGATGAAAAACAGGGGCGTCGTGGTTGGATAGATCCACGGTAAAAGCGATCGGGTTAGCGCCAGTGCTAGAGCCACGGAGACGGTCGCCACACCATAGGGAAGTAGTCTAACTCTGAAAATGCTGTTGATTCCCTCTAAACTCACCCTTTGTACTCCTTATCCGAAAAATATCTTGCTCGCAGCGCCTGACTGCATTCGCGAAGCGTTGCATCTGGCAAATTACCTAACTCATCTTTCCCAACGATTAATCGGGGGAAAGGTCATCCCTAATTCATCCGCCAACTTTTTTTGAGACAGGTTCAGCGCTGGCCACCGTTCTCGCACCAAATTACCGATCGCTGGTTTTTGAGTCCTCAGCCGTTCTATTTTGAGAACCCTCAGAAGTAACAGGTATAAAGCTGTTTATATTTTACACCTTTGACAGATTCCAGAGGTCAGTCGTCTCTCTCAAGATATATAGCAATCCTTGCAGGAGTCGTAAATTTTTCACCCCACCCCAACCATCCCCGAACCCGCTCTGAGAAAGTAAGAAATTCACAAATGATGCGAGGATTGCTATATGGAGTCAATCTTAAATCTAAAATAGACTAAGTTGCTCTTTAAATTCCTTTGAGGAGCGATCGCCAATCCCGACAGCGTTTCAAGTAAATGCGAGCTACATGATCGCTGGGATTAGTTCGCAAACACTCTTCAAATAATTTTCCAGCTTCTCGGAAGTCCTTGTGATCGCACAGTAACATAGCTTCATTATATACAGACAAATTTGCTAGCTTTGCCGACAAAATTTCCGGCGGATCTGCATCAAATACCTCATAGACTACCACATATTGAGATTTTCCTTTTACCTGTACTTTATCCACAATCCTAATAGCATAATCGTTCGGAGTTCGCAACCGTTCCAAAGTCTGCTGAGAAATTAACAGAGGTACGCCGTAATCTTTGGTCAATCCTTCAATGCGAGATGCTAGATTAACAGCATCGCTAATCACAGTGCTGTCCATGCGGCTTTTACCCCCGACTGTCCCCAGCATCAAAGAACCCGAATTGATGCCAATGCCAATTTGAATCGGGACGTAGCCGACACCTTGACGGTATTCGTTGTAAGTTCTGAGGATATTTAGCATTGCAATACCCGCTTTCACTGCATCATCTGCAAAGTCACTAAACAAAGCCATAATTGCATCGCCGATGTATTTGTCAATAAACCCGTTATTGCTAGTAATGGCAGGCTCCATCCGCGAAAGGTAAGCATTTATAAATTTAAAATTTTCTTGGGGAGTCATAGTTTCTGAAAGCGTCGTGAAATCGCGAATATCCGAAAATAGCACCGACATTTCCTGCTGCACTTGGTCGCCTAAATTGACATCTATAATACTTTCATATCCCAACAAATTTAGAAATTGGTGAGGCACAAATCTACCGTAGGCATCAGTTAACTCTGATTCGGCATCCAGGGATTTTTCTAAATTTTGATTAAGGTCAAATAGTTTCTTAATAAATAAATGGCGATCGGCTTCAGCTTCTTTGCGTTCCGTGACATCTTGAAAAACTGCGATCGCAAAAGCAACTTTGCCACTCTCGTCAAAAATTGGCGTTCCCCAAATCTCAAGGGGAACTTTCTTGTGGGATTGATGAATTTCCAGATCATCAGCCGTCGCGTTTTCGCCCCTCAAAGCTCGGACGATAGGCAAATTCTCGAAAGGGTAAATAGTCTCATTTCCCGCCATATAAATTTGATAAGTTTCTGACAAATCCTCAACTAAATTTAACGGCAAAACTCCTTGACCTAGTAATTGCTGTCCGGCGTGATTTACGTAGTAAGGTCGGCCTTGAGAATCCAGCACGAGCACACCTATAGGAATCGCTTCGAGAAATTGAGCTAGCTTGATTTCGCCTTCGCGCACGGCCTCGAATGCGCGAGATCGTAACTCAGTTTCAACCGTATCGGAATGTTCAGCAGTAGTTTCCAGCAAGATTTCCAGATCCGCTTTTTCCTCCTTCAAGTCTTCCACTTGCTGGCGCAATCTTTCTATCTCTAAAAGTAGCTGTTCTCTAGATGGTTGTTCTTGCAGCATAACTCTAGAATTTGCGCCTCGACTAACAAAAAATTGATTAACCGCTCGCACCCTAAAACTAATTGTGTTTCTATAGAAATTCCAACTGTAAAGCCGGCATCAGGCGCTGGAAATTCTTAAAAGATTTACCTTGCCAAGCTATGGTTTGAGAGCCTTGCACCGCCATTTGCACCCTGGCTGTTTTGCGGACCTCGATAATAAACTTTGATAGCATATTGATGCCAGAACTGTTCAAAAATTCTAACTGCTGCATATTGAGAGTAATTTTCGTCTGTTCCAAGTCGGCAACCTTCGTCAGCAACTCCGCTATCGGCGTGTACTCTGCAGGCCCGCTCAGCCTTAGATATCCAATAAAACTCACGGTTGCCGTTGCTGGATCGTAACAGATCTGGTAATCTTGTGTATTAATTTCCATAGCCACCAAAAAAAGTCCCTCAGATATTATCGATCGCCCGCGTTGCTTATACTGTTAATTGCACCATAGTTGTCACCGCAATTACTTCCGGGTCTTTGTGCACGGTCTGAAATTTCCAGCCAAGTTTGGCGGTATAATCGGTGAGCATGGTCAACAAACCCAATCCAGAATTGATACAGCTTTCGTCAGCAGCATTTTTTTCCAGGCGCTGAAGGTAAAGTTCGCTGGGTTCCGAGGTCAGCAACTGCTGAATATAAGCCTGAAACTTGTCCACAGCTTGCGGAGAGATGCTGTTAGCAACTGAGAAAATCACACCGTCGCTCTCTAACAGCAGTTTAATGTCGATCGGGTACTCCGAGGTTTCATCATTAAATTTCATCGCATTCTCTAATAACTCGTTAGCAATATAGCTAACAGCACTTTTGATTTCAGCTTGTCTGTTAATTGTCGAGGGGGCGTCTTCCTGGCCCGGAAAAAAAGTCATCAGGTAGTCAGCCAGAAAATCCGCCGACAAACCGTTGTTCCGCCACCGCTGCTTGAGAGGAACCGAACTCGGAGAAAATCCAATTATCAAGTATTCTTGGCTAGCGGGCTGCTCGATAAAATCGCCGAAAATCTGAGTCATATCGATGTGAGAGCTAAAGTTTGAGATGAGGGGCATCACTGAATATATTTTAAACTTTAGAAGGGATATCCAAATAGTTATTTTTGTTTGAGTACCAGCAACGTGATGTCGTCAAAAACTTTTTGTTCGCCGATGTGCCATCGCACGTCCTTAATTACAGCGTCCCTGATTTCGGCAGGCGAACGCTGCCAATTAATCTCTATTACCTCAATTAACCTCTCTAAACCATACAGCAGTTTCTCCATATTTTTAGCTTCTGTAATCCCGTCAGTGTACAGCACTACCACATCTCCTGAATACAACTGCACAATTTTCTCCGCAACAAATTCAGCAATATCTGCATCCAGCCCGATCGGGAAACCCAAATCGATCGTATCAAACCGCTCGACAGAACCGTTACACCGCACAACAATCATTTCTTCATGCTGGCCACTCAACTTCAGCATCCCCTCCTCATAGTCTAGCAAAGCAAGGGTGGCGTTTTTATCGGATTTCATGCGCTGCACATTATCGTAAATCACACTGTTAATAGCTGTGAAAAATCTCACTGGATCTGGTTCGTTGTAGGCGAGCAAAGTTCGGACTGCCGTTTGAAGCATAATCATTAAAACGCCGCTCTCCAATCCGTGTCCCGTCACATCCCCAATCCCGATTTTCACTCTACCTTCGTGCTGGAGTACGTCGTAATAGTCCCCGCCTACTTCATCAGCAGCTTCCATAAATCCCGCAATATCTAAGCCGATAACTTCATTTAGTTCTCGGTCTTTCGGCAGCAGCATCTGCTGAATCTTGCGAGTAACGTCTAGTTCGGCACTCATCCGCATATTTTCGGCTTTCAGGCGATCGTTGAGAACAGTAATTTTTTGATTTGCACCAACTAAGGCATCGGCAATTTTGTTGAACGAACCCACAACTTGCCCGAGTTCATCTCTGTTATCCAAAATGATTTTGTGGTCTAGATTGCCGCTTGCCATCTTTTTTGACGCTTCGTCAAGCACAAATACAGTTTGCATCACTGACCTGTAAAAAGATACAAATAAATAAAGCACTATTGCTAATATTATTAACACAAAAATATAAATTACATTTTGTTTTGTCACAAAATTATCAATACGTTTTTGCAGCAAAAAGTCTAATTCAGTGAGACTTTCGTCCCACAGTTCAAAACTCGAATCTAGAACTCGATAGCTCCCATCAAGATAGGCATCATATTCCACCAAGGCTGTGGGATTAATCAGTTTATCTAGTTGCGTAGTTAGCTGCTCTACTACCGAGTTAAAGTTGGTCAAACGCTCGCTTAATTTCTTTCGCAGATTCCCGTGAGGATTATTACTAAATCCTACCTCCATATTGATTGTTAAATCTTGATTAAGTTCTCTCAATTTGTCGGCTAAAGTAATCTGTTTCGCTCTTTCTTCAGGTGTGGCATCGGAACGGGCGCTACTTTTTTGAGAAACCAGCCTAATCTCTGACAAGATTTTTTGCATTTCTGGGATCTTCAGCAAACTAGCATCCATCAAATAATAGGTATCTAGATCTGGGTCTAATATTAGATTGGAAGTATCGCCGACGTGAGCGCTCAATTTATTAATATCTGCTGCTAATTTTTTATATACAACATCGTAGGTTTCTATACTCCACTGGCTGCGGCGAAGTTTAAAATTTTGCCAGTTTTGATATAAATTATTAAATTTGTCGCTGCTAACTAAAGTTTTTCCTAGTCGGCGGTCTGTATTTGCCAGAGATTGAAAGTTTGCCTCTATCTTAGCTTCTAAATTTCTCCTGGCATCGAGATTGGTTAAATTGCGATTTAAAGCCTGATAATTTAACAGTTGAAGCTTCGGTATGTATTCCCTCAACTGTCGCAGCGGGCGCAGATATTCATTACCGTAGATTTCTTTTTGGGCAAAATCAACCCTGCTGTTAATTTCGGAAATCAACAGGTACATCACCAAGGTTAACGGTATTGCAAATAGAAAACCAATTAAGGTAAATTTTTGAGGATAGCTCAGCCGATTCATTAAATGGATTCCCAAGGATTTTCTGTTCATAATCGATAGATTTCAACAATATTGTACTAAAAAACTAGCGATCGCTACTAAAGTAGTTTAGGGGACGATCGCTCGCTCTAGAAAACCACAAGGCTAATATAATTAATCAGCGATAGCTGATTTAATTTCTAATGCGTTTTTGTCCTGTTGCAACTAATTTTGAGGCATCCCTGTGATATCCTTGGCTCAGCTCGCCTCCCACAGTCTAAAACACGTTTAGCAGTTTTGGAACGCCGAATAGTAATTTGTACTGAGGTTCGGGGGCAAGATTAGAGGCTTTTAAGAATATTTACTTAAGCATAAATTTTTCTTAATACCCTGAGACAAAAAGTAAAAATTAAGTAATAACTGGGTAGTGCAAGTTTCCTGAAACACAAGTGCCCGCAGCGAGTAGAAATACTTGGGCCGCACCAGCAACCAGCAGTCAAGTCGGTTCTGCACAAAGGAACCAATAGCACCAGCAATAGTGTCTAAATAAGTATCTGCAGTTGAGTGTTCAGGAGCGATCGCGCATTGTGTAAAGTGAGGCAGAGGGCGTATGATGAAAAGAATCTCCAAAAATAAATTTCAAAAGAATAAAAACCGAGACCAAAAGCAGCCCAATCCTGTAATCTTGGCTTTGGTGCTGACAGGAATTCTGGTATGGGAAATGTATCCGGCGCTAAGACACACCGCAGCAGCTAACGCGGGCGCTCTCAAATCTTCCCTTGCCCAGTTGGAAAGGCAACAGCAGCAAACCGCGCAGCAATTTTCCTCAGCCGCGGTGTCCCAAAAAATCAGCTATTCGGTATTGGCACTTAATACTCTAATTTCCGAACCGGGCAATTTGGCCGAGACGACGCGCCAAAATCCCCCGAACAAATTGCCCGCAACCGTAGCAGCAGCAGTTCGCCAAAACTTGTCGCGCCAAACTGGCATTGCTGCTAACAAGTTGAAAGTAACTGAATCGAGCGGACAAAGTTGGCCGAATACTTGTTTAGGACTCTCGAAAGCGGATGAAATTTGCGGTCAAATGATTGTCGAAGGTTGGCGGGTTGTAGTTTCTGATGGTAGGCAAACTTGGGTTTACCGTACTAATGCTAGGGGAAATATCTTGCGTTTGGAAAAGAAGTTAGTTAGGTAAATGTACCCCTGTGAAATGAAAAATAAATTTGCTTTTGGAACAGGCAAGGTGCCTGTTCCACAAAGAGTGAATTTTCTTGTGGGAAGTTTCTTGTAGGTGGGCTTCTGGGAACAGGCAAGATGCCTGTTCCACAAAGAGTGAGTTTTTTTGTGGGTGGTTTCTTGTGGGGTGAGCTTCTGGGAACAGGCAAGATGCCTGTTCCACAAAGAGTGAGTTTTTTTGTGGGTGGTTTCTTGTGGGATGAGCTTCTGGAAACAGGCAAGATGCCTGTTCCACAAAGAGTGAGTTTTTTTGTGGGTGGTTTCTTGTGGGGAGTAGGGGTTGGGCTTCTAGCCCGCCCCTTGCTTTAATTTGGGAGTTGGTTTCTTTCGATGATGCCGCCACCCAACAGCACATCGCCGTCATACCAAACAGCCGCTTGTCCGGGGGTAATGCTCAACTGCGGTTCGTCAAAAATCAACTTAACTCTTGTACCGCCGACTTTTTCCTCTGCTTGGGATGGTTCCACAGGAATAATTGTAGCGGGGACGGGGTGCGATCGATATCGAATCTGTACCTGAGCCCGAATCGGAGCCATCGGCGCAGCCACAGAAACCCAATTCACTTTCTGGACTGTACATTCAGATTCTACTGCCAACTGTCGATCGCCCACAATTACCCGATTGCCAGCAGCATCAAGTTCAATCACGTACAGCGGTTCCGGTGCAGCAATCCCGAGTCCCTTCCGTTGGCCGATGGTGTAGTGGTGCACGCCGTCATGTTGTCCGAGCACCCGCCCTGACTTGTCCACAATATCACCCTTTTGCGGCGCAATGTACTTATCCAGAAAAGCCCGCATCGAACCGTTACTTTCCACCAAGCACAAATCCTGACTTTCCGGCTTATCAGCAGTTGTCAATCCAAATTCCGCCGCAATTCTGCGAGTTTCTGTCTTGGTAATTTCCCCCAAAGGAAACTCCGTACCCGCCAACAAATCCTGTGTTAAATCATACAGGAAATAAGACTGATCTTTCGCAGGGTCGATCGCCCGCAGCAACTGATAGCGACCTGTAGCAGCATCGTAAGCAATCCGAGCGTAGTGCCCTGTAGCGATTTTTTCAATTCCGAGTTCTTCGCGAGCATACTTGAGCATCGGCCCGAACTTCACAGTTTTATTGCACTGCGAACAAGGCAGAGGTGTAACTCCTGCACTGTAACCCTCCACCAAATAATCGACAATACTTGCCTGAAAGACCTCGCGGCTGTCAACAATGTGGTGGGGCACGCCCAAATCTTCGCAAATTTTAGCTGCATCGACCATTCCCTCAGAGCAGCACTGACCTTTGCCCTTCATCAACCACAGCGTTAAACCCACCACTTCATATCCCTGATGGTGTAAAATTGCGGCTGCTGCGGAACTATCGACCCCGCCGGAGAGGCCTACAACAATCTTGTTCATGGTTGGAGAGAAATTGCTATTTTACTGTTACTTTGTTCGATCGAGCTAATTTATTATACCACAAGTATACTACAACTTGCCACTGCTGCTGTTAGCTGAAATTTTAGCACTAATATGACTATTCAAAAATTTGTTGTCACCGCCGACCAAATGCGGCAAATAGAAACGAGAATTTTTGCTGCTGGAATGCCAGTCGCAGCTTTAATGGAAAAAGTCGCGGGACTGATTGCTAGACGCATTCAGGAGCTTTTGAAAGCGGAAGGAAGTTCGGCAACCGATTGTATAACCGATGTAACGGATAGAAGGAAGAGGGGAGAATGGAAAAAGATTGACAATTCTCAATTGCCAGTTATCGGCGTATTGGTTGGGCCGGGACACAACGGCGGCGATGCTTTGGTTGTTGCCCGCGAATTGCACTTTCAAGGGTTCCAAGTAGTTATTTACTGCCCGTTTTCTAAACTCAAAGAACTCACTAAAAATCACGCTGATTATGCGCGTTCTTTAAATATTCCATTTGTTGACAAAATTGAACCGCTGAAAAAGTGCACTTTGCTCGTAGATGGTTTATTTGGGTTTGGATTAGAACGAGAAATTAATAACGCTACGGCCGCAGCTATTGACGAAATTAATAATTTAAATATCCCCATTTTAAGTATAGACATTCCCTCGGGAATTCATACAGATAGCGGAGCAGTTTTGGGAACGGCAATCCGGGCCAAACATACATTATGTTTGGGTTTGTGGAAAATGGCATTTCTGCAAGACAAAGCGTTAGAATATATCGGCAGCTCAGAATTAATTGATTTTGATATTCCCGCAGCAGATATTGCAGCAATCTTGGGCGAAACGCCAGCAATACAACGCATAACAAAAGCATCGGCAACTCAGCATTTGCCGTTACCCCGATCGCCAATTTCGCACAAATACACCAACGGTCACTTACTAATTATTGCAGGTTCCCGCCGCTACAGCGGAGCCGCAATTTTGGCAGCATTGGGAGCAAGAGCAAGCGGCATCGGAATGCTGTCAATTGCTGTTCCTGAGTCGATTAAACCGATTTTGAGCAGTCAGTTGCCAGAGGCATTAGTTATAGGATGTCCCGAAACCCAAAGCGGTGCAATTAGCGAGTTACCAGTAGCAATTGATTTGAGTTCTTATGATGCGATCGCGGCCGGGCCAGGTCTGACATTGGAAGCCGCAATAGCTGTAGAATCTGTACTGGAGAGCGATCGACCTCTGGTTTTAGATGCTGATGGTTTAAATATCCTCGCTCAACTCGGCACAGTCCCGATTTTGTCCGAACGCTCAGCACTGACAATTATCACGCCTCACCCGGGCGAATTCAAGCGTTTATTTCCCGAATTAGCCGATCAAACGGGCGAGGATCGAATTGCCGCAACTCAAGCTGCAGCTCAGCTTTGCGGTGCAGCGGTATTGCTCAAAGGAGCGAGAGTTTGCATAAGTTGGAAGGAGGATGGCGATTCCCTACGGGATAGCTACGCTTCACGTACCATCACCTACCTCAATCCCGAAAGCACCCCAGCCCTCGCCAGAGGCGGCAGCGGCGACGTTCTCACCGGCTTGTTAGGGGGACTGTTAGCAAGTGCGATCGCCCGCAAATCCCCCCCCCAATCAGTTGCAGCAACAGCAGCTTGGTGGCACGCTCAAGCCGGAATCATGGCTGCCAAAGAACGGACGGAATTAGGAGTAGATGCCTTTACTTTGACACAGTATTTAATTCCCACATTGCGAGAATTTTCTTAGTAAACAATCAACATGAGTTGATAGAGTGCGTACCCCGCATCTTTGTATTGGGTAGGTGTCCACCGCGCACCTTACCCCTTGGTTTGTATTGACAACTAAAGTCATCATAAAAATATTACAACTTGCATTCCTTACGACAAACCAACGGGTAACTCAAACCAGTGACACTCACATGAGTGACACTCGAAAAAGTGACTGTGCATCCACAAATTCCACCAGTTATACCTGAAATATCACAGACCAAAACTTAAATATTGAGAGGAACCACATTATGTACACCGAAGAAAGAAGCTTGAACAATGAAACTATGGCTCTCGTCGCCGATACTATTGCTCAATCAACTCTGGCATTTGCTGAAACCGCTGCAATAAACAAACCCACTTTACAAATCGGTTCAACAGGTCAAGCTGTCAAGGAACTACAACAGCTTCTTTATCATTGGGCATATTATTTCGGGCCGATGGACGGTATTTTCGGCGTCCAAGTTCAAAACGCCGTCAAAGGCTATCAACACCGCGTCTTTTTACAAGAAGATGGGATTGTCGGCCCTCTCACTTGGGAAGCACTATACTCTGGTGCACCTGTGAATATGCCGATCGTCATGAAGGGCAGTTCTGGTAATGCTGTTAAAATTGTTCAGAATGTCTTGAAAATCAATGGATACTATTTCGGCTTTATTGACGGATTATTCGGGCCGATGACAGATGTAGCAGTGCGACAATTGCAAATTAGCATGGCTTTACCGCAAGATGGAATTGTCGGCTACAGAACTTGGCACGCCCTCAGCAAGTTACCGCACTAATGACTGGTTGGATTAATATCTATTTCGGTTGTACGAGCGAAATGATTGTTGACTGTTGACTGTTGACGGGCGGGTCGAAAAACTGAATGGTTGAGTGTTGACTGTTGACTCGATTTTATTATTTTGATACAACCAGAAACGATATCACTTTGAGTGATGGCAAAAAATCGGTAGCTCAATTAGGGATTTAGGCTTTGCCTAAGTCCCTAATTCTCGTTAAGGGGAAGACAGCGCGCGGGAAGGGCGATTCCCTGCGGGATAGCTTCGCTTCACGCAAATTCTGTTACCGTTCCCGGCGATGAAAAATATTCTCGACTTTTGCGTGTTTATTTGTTAGTATATCGTAGGAAATTGGGAGTCACTATCCGGTTTATTTCCCTTCTGATTTAGTTTTAAATAGTTGCACTCAGAAAATTACTAGGCCGATACTTACCTAACAAGACTTACGCATGGGGGGCTTATTCCCGGTTTCTACGAAAAATTCCAGATTGAGTAAGGAGAAATCTAGGAATCAACCGGGTTTTTAAGCCAAGCGCACGCAAGTCACGAACTAGCCTTTAATGAACTTTTCTAATTTGTGAGCCATCTTCTCGACAATTCCCTCTGAAGTATATGCGGTCGATGATTCAGCTTCAATACGCTTAACCACATCCTCTGAAAGATTCAGCAACTGCACTAATTTTTGATAAGCTGCGGCTTCTTCAGCGTTAATTTTTGGTTCATCGGGAGTGCGAGAACTAGAAGAAATCACTTCATAGCCGAGTTGCAGGACTAATTCCCTTTCATCTTGAGTTTCTAGTTGACCGATCAACTCATCAAGGGGAATATTTTGCATGATGTAATCCCGCAGTTCTTGTTGCATTTGTTGTCCGTCGGTATCTGGGGCAAACAAACGACAAAAGCGATCGAGCATTAAATTAACTTCTTCTGTGGCGAGTTCGCCGTCAGCCCAGGCCATAGAAGCAACAATTCTCAGCAGATTCATCTGGCGGGGCGTAATTGATGGAGGAGGTGGGGTTTGCATAATCAAAGTTGGTAAATGGGAATTGGGAATTGGTAAATGGGAATTGGGAATTGGGAATTGAGCTTGATTCCTTTTGGTCTTTTCTTTCCCCTTCCCTTTCCCCTTCATTTATGTCACAGTTTCGATAGAGGAACTCCCAGCCATCCAGTAAAGTTTTGTTTCTGAATAGCGGTGGGCTGTTCCACGGGCACGATCAAGTAGCGGCCAGGGCGGGGCGGCGCGAGAGTCACGCGACAAGTCCGCAGTTCGTCTTGATGAAAAACCGTCACCTCTATTGTGTCCCCCGGCTGATAATCTTTAAGCCTCTCACCCGCTTGTTCTGAATTGACCCGAAAACCTTCGATCGCCAGCAACTCGTCCCCAGCGTCAATTCCCGCCAATTGTGCCGGAGAGCCTATTTCGACAAATTTAACCATTTCCCGCGCGTTTTCGGCTCCCAACGTCCAACCGATGCGAGGTGTTTGGTCAATTTCATCTACCCAAATTTGCAGCCCGAAAGGTTCCAGATACTTGTTGTAAGGCAACTCTTCTGTGCCGTCAATATAGCGCGCGAAAAAGTCGCTCAAATCGATGCCGGCGACCGACTCGATCGCACTTTGCAACTCTTCGGGAGTAAAGCCTATTTCTGCGGGCAGCGAATGAGAATTTAACTCTCCGTTTGATGTCAAATGCGCCGACTTGCCGTCTGTTTCCGACTTCAGGTCAAAATCGCCATTTTCAGTCGAATTAGCATTCCCAAACTGCTGCCACATCAAACGCATCACATCGTCGAGCGATCGCTCATTGCCATGTCTAGCTCGAATCAACAAATCGAGCAAAAACGAAACAACTTCCCCTTTCAAATAATAGGAAATCTGCGAATTATCGCTGTTAGCATCCCGGCGATAAAGTTTAATCCAAGCATCCCAGCTCGACTCGCTCGCAGGCTGTACATTCCGCCCCGGAGTCGTCTGCAAGCGAGTGATTTCCTTAGCCAAATTTTGGAAATAACCTTTGACGCCGTAGATACCAGCTCGAAAAGGAATCACCAAATCGTAATAACTGGTAGTGCCTTCAGAGAACCATAAAGAAGGAGTGTAGTTCTCTTGTTCGTAGTCAAATACTTCGAGAGCTTTCGGTCGAATGCGCTTGACATTCCACAGGTGAAAAAACTCGTGAGCTACCAACTGAATAAAGCGTTCATACTTTTCCTTAGCCCGAAAACTAAAACGCGGATAGTTGAGAGTGCAGCTCTCCTTGTGTTCCAAACCACCAAAACCAGAGCCAGACAAATGCAGGAAAAACACATAGCGTTCGTAAGGCAAACCGCCGAACATTTTTGCCTCGACTTCGATAACTTTTTGGATGTCTCGAATCGCCCGATCGGGTTCTAAATTGCCTTTTCCCCAAACAACTAGCTGGTGGGGTTTTCCCATCACTTCAAACTCGTACACTTCGTGATAGCCAATCTCAAAAGGACTGTCTACGAGAGTGTCAAAATCCGCAGCAGCGAAAGTAAGATTTTGGCCAGAAACAGGCGGCAAAGTAGTAACAGTGCGCCATTGGGGCTGAGGCGGCACAACGGTAACGGTGTAGCAGTGGCGCTCAAAACCGGGCAAGAAAAAGCACAAAGCCGCTGGATTGAAATAACCGTGAGTCGAGTCTAAATGATTGGTTCGCACTGTCAGTTCGTTGGCAAAAATGCGGTAGCGAACCGTGATATCTGAAACCGAATTTGTATCGATTTGCCAGTGATTTTTGCTTTTCTTGCGCCAAGGTAAAGCTCGATCGCCCGATAGCGATCGAAAATCTTGCAGGTGGCGGGCGTACTCTCGAACCAAGTAAGAACCGGGAGTCCAGACAGGCATTTTTAAATCCAGAACCGGCTCCAACCAACCTTGCACGCGCAAAGTCACTTCAAACAGGTGGGATTCAGGATTGGGCATTGCCACCGAATATTGAATTGTCGGTGGTGTTAGTTGCCGATTCAGGTTGCCGGCAGCGGACGAGGTATCCTCATAAGTGACATCAATCATTGACTTGCCAAATTCATCAAGTGCTTGAGGTTGATCAAATGGATAGTTTGGCGGTCGGGATCGATTTTGAGCCAGCCTTTACTATCGAGTTTTTCCATAATTTTGCTGGTTTCATCTAGGGTGATATCTGTGACATCCGCTAAGTCTTCATAGGGGATATTGAAGATATCTTTGCCCTCAGCAGTTTTCTGACCGTAGTTTTCTGCCAGCTCAACTAAAGTATTTGCTAGTTTAACCGCTGGCTGGCGGTTTCGGAGTTGAGAGCGGAGATTGGTTTGGCGGAGCCGCCGCACCATCAGTTGCAGCATCCGGTGGTGCAATTGCGGGTCTTTAAACAGGGTTTGGATAAATCGCTGAGCCGTGACGCTGAGCAGCCGCACGGGCGATAGAGCAAGTACGTCATTCGATCGAGGGGATTCGTCAAGAATGGCCATTTCGCCGAAGAATGCACCCCGTCCTAAAATAGCCATTGATACAGCTCGATCGTTTGACAAGCGGCGGACTTTTACCCAGCCAGACACGACAAAGTAAATCGCGTTGCCCCAAGAATCCTCCATCACCACAGCTCGGCCCGGGGGATACTCATGCTTGACGGCATTTGATAGCAGCCCTCCCAAGGTTTCTGGGTTAGCACCCTTAAATAGAGGGAATAGCTCACTGAAAGCTTCTGTCTTCATGCAAACTCGCGGAGGTGGGAAATATGATTAGGCGACACCCAACAGCTAGGGAACGATCGATGTTTGGGAACACAAACAATCCGTTGCTCCTTTAATTGATGATAAGGGTGCAGAGGCCCGGTTCACGTAAAATTGACAGATTCTTTAATCGTAAACGGGTTTACAAGCCTGCCACTGCCTGTTGAACTTTGCCCAACAGAGGTTCTATGTATTCCGGCCAGCCGATCGCGATTGACTGGGTGTGCGCCAGAGTCTCCGGTTCGATCGCATCTGCCGTCCACCTCAGCGGTTGACCTTGCAAATCGCAACAAACTAATCCGGCTGCTTTTGCTAGAGCCAGAGGGCCGGCGGTATCCCACACTTTAACTCTGCCGTTGAGATACAGGTACAAACCGGCTCGACCGAAGATGACTTCCATCACTTTTAAACCAAAGCTGCCCAGCGAGTAAAATTCGGCTCCGGGGATGCTTTGGGCGATCGCCCGGGCGTAGTTTTTCTGGTCTTTGTCTCCGAGAATAATTTTACAATTTTCCGCTGTCGGGGCAGGGGGTTTGCACAGCGCGATCGGCTGTGGCGCTTGGTCTCCCACAGTTTGGAACAATCCCCAATCTTTGCCGCCAAAATACATTTGCTCAAAAGCGGGGGCGTAGAGCCAGCCGGCCACCGGTTCGTCCTCAAGCAGCAGCCCCACCATCGAAGCGTAGTGCAGTTTTCCCCGAATAAATTCTTCAGTCCCGTCGAGGGGATCGATGCACCAGAGACGCTGGTAATTAGCCCCGTAAGCTGCTCTGGAGGCGGCATTTTCCTCGGTGATCGTGCCGTCTTCAGGAAACAAAGCGCTAAATGCTGCCGATAGTTGTCCGTCTAAGTAGCGATCGATACTCGTCACGTAGTCGTTGGGCCCTTTCTCGGAAACTTCAAAAGGTTGGGCTGCTAGCTTGTAAGCTTCTTGACCGCACTCGCGTAGGGTGTAGCGAATTTTTTGATCTTGCTCTGGAGAAATATACATGAGGTTAAACATAAATTTTTTAGCTAACTTCAGCATAAAAGCTTAAGTCATTGGAATCGATCGGCGCGTTTCACTGTTTCTGACTCACTCGTACAGGATTTGCGCGCAGGTGCCGAGAAACCGGGTTTCTTAACCATCTGGGCTGTTGCTATACAAGCGCCAGACAAGATTCGTGGAACTCAAAAAAATTTTAGACACTAAGCAGATACTAAGCTGTCCCGTATCTAAATTGGGTAGTGCCCTGAAGGAAAGGGTCAAGATAATAAAACCGAATTCAAAGAAAAGTAGGCATTTGGAGTTTTCAGTTGACAGTTGACAGATGACAGTTGACAGTTGACAGTTGACAGATGAGTGCGACCTCTACCTAGAAGGAAGAGGATTGGAGTAATGAATAGTT